>JBGQLF010001198.1:0-3853 GCA_041499985.1 Gemmataceae bacterium | reverse complement strand
GGAGGAGGTCGCCCACCTGAGCGCCTGGATCAAGGCCGGAGCGCCATGGCCCGTGGGGCGCGGACTGAGCCAATTCGAGTTCACCACCGAGCGCCGCGCCGGCTATGATTGGTGGTCACTCCAGCCGCTGGCGCAGCCGGCGGTTCCACGCGTCGCCCAGCCGCGCTGGGTCCGCAATCCCATCGACGCTTTCATCCTCAGCCGGCTGGAACTGCGAGGCCTTACACCGGCTCTGGAAGCCGACAAGGTCACGTACGTGCGGCGTGCCAAGCTGGATCTCCTGGGACTACCGCCCACGCCAGAGGAAATCGACGCTTTCGTGGCCGACACTTCCCCGGCCGCCCATGAGAGCTTGCTCGACCGCCTGCTGGCTGCGCCACATTACGGGGAGCGCTGGGGCCGGCACTGGCTCGACGTCGTTCGCTTCGGTGAGAGCGACGGCTTCGAGCACGACAAGCTGCGGCCACATGCCTGGCGCTACCGGGATTACGTGATCCGCAGCTTTAACGAAGATAAGCCATATCCCCAATTCGTTCGGGAGCAGATTGCCGGCGATGTGATCCAGCCGCTCACGCACGAAGGCCTCGTGGCCACGGGCTTCCTTGTGGCAGGTCCCTGGGACGAGATCCAAAACGTGGGCAAGAGTAAGCTGGAACGCCTGCGCACGCATGAGGAGCAACTCGAAGAGTTGGTCGGGACGGTGACGCAGACGTTCCTCGGCCTGACCGTCAACTGCGCCCGCTGTCACGATCATAAGTTCGATCCGGTGCCCCAGGCCGACTATTACCGGGTGAAAGCGGTCTTCGAGGGCGTCGATCATGGCAACCAGCTGGTGTTCACCCCCGAGGAGGCAAAGGCGCACGAGCAGTTGCTCACGCCGATTCGGACGCGGACCAAGGAGCTGAAGACGGCTCTGGAGGAACTTTATCAACAGGCGTGGGAGGAACTGCCGGCACGGCTGGAGTCCAGGGTGTTCACCAGCGGCCGCTTCGGCCAGGGACTCGATGCACGCCGGGCCCAAGTAGCCGCGAAGTCCAAACCGGCTTATCAGAGACCTCCCTTCACGGTGGAATGCTGGGCCAAGGTCCACCTGAAAGACACCTCTCAGATTCTCGTAGCCAATGGCCTGAAGGAATCGAGCACGCACTGGGAACTCTATACCGACCGTTCCAGTGGCCAGTTCAGCGCGTATCTGCCCGGTTATACGCCGGCCGAGATCCGATCCGGCGTGGAGATCACCGACGGCCGATGGCATTACCTGGCGATGAGCTTTGACGGCAGCCGCCTGCGGCTCTACGTCGATGGCAAGCTGGCCCGCCAAGCTGCCCTTACCCGGCAACGCAGCGAAGGCACCGTGGGGTTTTTGTATTTCGGGGCCTATCCGCCGCAGGGCCTGGGGTGCGACGGGGCGGTGGACGAGGTACGCATCTCCCGGGCGGTGCGCACGATTGACCGCGTTCCGGAGGGCCCCTTCACGGCCGATGGATCGACCATCGGGCTGTGGCATTTCGACACGGCCGAGAGTGAAGGGTTGAAGGACCTGGCTGGCCAAAAGGATCCAGCCACGCATCCCGGGCTCAAGCCGCGCTACGACGCCCTGGTGGCGGAGCTGAAACAGCAAGAGGCCGAGCTGGTGGCGCACGAGGCGCCCTTGACCTATTCCGGTATCCGCCGCCAGCCGGAAGCCACGGTGGTGTACCTGCGCGGCGACATCCAGAAGCCTGGCCCACAGGTAACTCCGGGGGCTCTGTCGCCGCTGCGCACGTTGGCAGCCGATCTCGGTCTGCCGGCGAACGCACCGGAGGCCGAGCGGCGATGGCGTTTCGCGAACTGGGTGGCCCATCCGGAGAATCCGTTGACGGCGCGGGTCCTGGTCAATCGGATCTGGCAATACCACTTCGGCCAGGGCCTGATCGATACCCCCAACGATTTCGGCTTCAACGGCGGCCGGCCCTCGCACCCGGAGCTGCTGGACTGGCTGGCGCGCGAATTCATCGCCAGCGGCTGGAGCGTCAAGCAACTGCACAAGCGGATCATGCTGTCGGCGACCTACCGGCAAGCGGCGCAACCCAATCCCGAGGCCGCGGCAATCGATAGCGACAATCGCCTGCTCTGGCGCTACCCTCCACGTCGTTTGGAGGCCGAGATTGTTCGCGATGCCATGCTGGCCGTCAGCGGCGAGTTGAACCCACGCGTGGGCGGGCCCAGTTTTCGGCCGTTCACCGTGACGGAGTTCAATACGCACTTTTACCATCTCTTCGACAGCGGCGCTCCGGAATTCAATCGCCGTACCGTTTACCGTATCCAGGCCAACACCGCCAGGAGCCCACTGCTGGATGCCCTCGATTGTCCGGCGCCGTCTTTGCCCCTGCCCCGGCGGCGGACCACCACGACGCCCCTTCAGGCCCTGGCGCTGATGAATGACTCGTTTGTGCTCCGCCAGGCGGACCGCTTTGCCCAGCGCGTGCGCCGCACCGTGGGCGACGACCCTGCGGCGCAGATCACGCTGATGTATCGCCTGGCACTAGGCCGGCTGCCCCGGGCCGAGGAGCGAGCCACACTGGCGAAACTGGTTCACGAACATGGCCTGGACGGCGCGTGCTGGGTGTTATTGAATGCCAGTGAGTTCTTGTACGTGCCCTGACGAGGCGCAGAACGTGGGGCAGGTTTTCCAACCTGCCGGCGATCTTGGCAGGTTGGAAAACCTGCCCCACGTTCCCATTCGGCTGGAGTCCTTGGATCGGTGAGAATCTCTGCGTGCGAGGCTGTATCCATGAACCGGATCCTGGCTGCTTCCCCTCCTGTCTGCCCTCTGTCCAGCCTGCTTTCGCGCCGCCAATTCCTCGCCGACAGCGGCACCGGTCTGGGAGCTATCGCCCTGACCTGGCTGTTGCACGCCGAGGGCCAGGGTGCCCCGGCCGCCACTCCTCGGCCCGGACCGCACTTTCCGCCTCGGGCCAAGAAGGCGCTGCACATCTTCTCGCCCGGCGGCGTGAGTCAGGTGGACACCTTCGACTACAAACCGGAGCTTGAAAAGCATCACGGCAAGCCGCTCACCAACAAAGGCGTCCTCGATCCGTTCTTCGGCAGGCCGGGCAACCTCATGAAGAGCGTCTATCCCTTCCGCCAGTACGGCCAAAGCGGGCGCTGGGTCAGCGATTTGCTGCCGCACCTGGGTGAATGTGTCGACGACATGGTTTTTCTGCATTCGCTGGTGACCAAGAGCTCGTCGCACACGCCGGCCTGCTTTCAGATGAACACCGGCTTCACGCTGAACGGCTTTCCCAGTCTCGGCTCGTGGCTGTCGTATGGTCTGGGTACGGAGAACCAGCATCTGCCCACGTTCGTCGTCCTGCCGGATCCGCGTGGCCTGCCCAACGGCGGCACAAACAACTGGGGCCAGGGCTTCCTCCCGGCCGAGCATCAAGGGGTCGCCTTCCGCACCGACAGCCAGGAGCCGATTCCCTACCTGATTACTCCCGCCGAGATGCCGCCGGAAAAGCGCCGTGCCAGTCTGGAAGTGCTCGCCGGGTTGAATCAGCACTTTGCCGATACGCATCCGGGGGACAGCGCCCTGGCCGCCCGCGTCCGTGCGTATGAGCTGGCTGCCCGCATGCAGGTCAGCATTCCCGAGGCCATCCAGTTCGACGACGAGACCGAAGAAACCAAGCGCCTCTATGGCCTGGACAATCCCGTGACCGCCGCCTTCGGCCGCAATTGCCTCTTGGCACGCCGGCTGCTGGAGCGAGGCGTACGCTTCGTGCAGCTATACAACGGCGGCGCGCTCGGCTCGCCGCGCATCAACTGGGATGCCCACGAAGACGTCAAGCTGAATCACGACACGCAAGGGGTC
>JBGQLF010001197.1:0-3854 GCA_041499985.1 Gemmataceae bacterium | reverse complement strand
CCGCGGTGGTGTTCCTGATCCTGCTGAACGTCCTGCCGTGGTGGTGGTCGCTCAGTTTCCCGCTGGCGGTCTTGCTGTACTTGCTACTGGTGACCAACGTCTGTTTCGTGGCGCGGGTAAGGGATTACGCGTAGAAGGAGCGAGAACTGTCATGAGAAGCAAAGGACTGTTTCAGCCTCTGGTGCTGGCCGGGATCCTGAGCACCGGATTCACCGTCGTGTGGGGTATAGTCGGCATCTGGGCCGTGCAGGTCGGGGAGCATGTTGTGGGGCCGGAACGAGCGGGGGAACACCTGTTCTTCCTCCCGGACGGCACACCTCGGGTACTGCATCCCGTCGGCCAGCATGATCGCCAGTATCGCGACCTGGAAGGCAATCCCGTGCCGCCGCCCAAAAACGAGACCTCGGATGCTTTGCACGGCACCCCCCTGCCGGTAGCCTTGTCTGACCGGGCAACTACCGGCGAAATTCCCTGGGACCAGCGCATCCGCTTCTTCAGGGATAGCGGAGTGCCGGCGACCTACTGGTACTTCGTATCCGACGGCCGGCCCGACGGAACGGGATACTTCGTCGGCTACGACAGCAAGAGCAAGGCCTGCGTTGGTTACTTGGGTAAAGCCGGGTTTCGTGCGGAACCGCTTTCACCCGAAGAAGAGATCCCGTTCGCTGGTGCTACACGGCTGAGGGATGACTCAGGGGTGATCTGCATGCAGTGGGAGAGCAGACCCACGGCGTACTCGGAAGGGGATCTAAGCTGGCGGGCGTCGCACGGCGAAATCTTCCTTTGGGACGTGTACGTCCTCGGCCGGGACGGCAAGCTGTACCATGCCAATCTGGAGAACCGCACGTTGCATGTGGCCCTGGACGAGCCTCGGCTCCGCTCGGCGGCGCTATCGAGCGACCACGTTCGCAAACGAAACTACATACTGGCGGCCCGAACCGACGATAGCGTGCTGATGCTTGACGAGCGCGATCAGGTACTCGGCCGCTACCCCATCCCGGAGGCCTTGCGCGGGCAGGCATTCAGTTTCGCGGAAACCGGCGCTGAGGCGGTGATGTACTGGCACAGCCCGTCCGACAGCCTGGCCACGCAGATCGAGTACCGGATTTACTGGGTGACGCCCCAGGGACAGTACCGGGAAGCGAGGGCTTCCTTGGCGCGGGATGGCGGTCCGTGGACGCTCCCGGTGCTTTCCGGGGTAGTGCTGCCATCCCCTCTTCTGCTCGCCGGAAGCGTTGGCATCTTCCGGCCGCGGGAATTACTGGCAGGGGGCCTTGCCTGGACATATCCGGAGGCGCTGGGCCGGGCGCTGACGGAGTTCAGGCCCGCTCTCATCATCGCCCATCTGCTGGCCGCCAGCTTCGCCATCCTGTGCTATCGCCGGCAAGTGCGGTACGGAGTGAGCGGCCCGGAGCGAGTGGTCTGGCCGCTGTTCGTGCTGGCCCTCGGCCTGCCGGGCTGGGTCGGCTACCGCTTCGGTCGCTCCTGGCCAGCGCTGGAATCGTGCTCTGTGTGCGGCGCGGATGTGCCGCGGGACCGCGCCGATTGCGCCCATTGCGAGGCTGAATTCCCCCAGCCGGCGCTCAAGGGGACGGAAGTGTTCGCGTGATGCGGTTTCTTTCGGAGGCCGAGCCGGAAGTGTTAGCGGCGGACGACGCCGGATTCCCTCGCCGACGCTTCCGGCTCGGCCTCTTGAAATCATACCAATAAATGGTACGATTGACTCGCTGAACGAACCGACCCGGTAAGCTGCATGTCAACCGAACGACCGCTCCGACTTGCTGACTTGGTGGACTTCATCGAAGTGGAGAGGTTTCGAGATGAATGGACGGATCTGGGGCTAACCGATGAGGATCTGATGGCGCTCCAGACGCAGATTCTGAGGGGTAGGCCGGCGCCGGTAGTTCCGGGCACCGGCGGGCTGCGCAAGATGCGCTTTGCTCCGCCCAGCTGGGGCAAAGGCAAACAAGGCGCGCTGCGTATCTGCTATGCGCTGTTTCCCTACTACCAGGTGGTGCTGCTTGTCTTGGCATATGGCAAAGCGCGACGCGGAGACATATATGAGGCCGATAAGAAAAGAATCCGCAGGTTTCTGGGCCAGGCTGAGGCCCAGATAGCTAGCTCGCGGAGGAGGAAAGGAGAGCAATGAAGGCTACCAAGAAACGGTCTGGTCGCAAGGATTCTATTGGAGCTGAGATAGTCCGGCGCCTGGAACACTTTGTCAGTGTGCTGGAAAGCGGCGAGCCATTGGAGAAACATTTTACTATTCACCGAGTCGCCTTGCCCCTAGCGCCGACACCTCTGACCGCCAAAGAGGTCCAACAAGTGCGGCAGTTGCTGAGCGCCAGCCAGGCCGTCTTTGCGCGTTTTCTGGGAGTCTCCCCCCAGACGGTTCGCAGCTGGGAACAGGGCGTCAGCACGCCCAGCGCGATGGCCTGCCGCTTCCTCGACGAGATCCGCCACAATCCAGCTTATTGGCAGCAGCGTTTGCGTGAAATGATCGTTGTCCAATGAGATCATTCGATGGGTGGAATGGACAAGAGGTAGGCCGGGAAATGCAAGCGGCATCAACTCGGACGGCTGCCCGGAGAGCGCTTCCTCGGACCGAGCCTCGAAGGCGTTCGCGCGGACGCTACCGGTGCGCCACGGGGCCCTGTTCCTTCCGCCCGCTGCGTTTGCGCCGCCGTGAGACCTTGGCGGCCGGCTCAGCTTCCGGCGCCACCAGGGCACTCGCGGTCTCGACGGCCACTGGTTCCGCCACCAGCGGTTCTTGCGCCGCTTTCCAGCGCGCTTGCCAGGTACGCAGAGAGATTCGGAACAACTGAGTCATCGCGGGCACCGGTTCGGACATCAGACACCTCGTTCGATTCTGGGAACTTGGAGCGGAAGCGTGTACATCATAGGGCGAAAAGAGCAGCAATTGCTGTGCCGTTTCCGCCAGCGAGCCGTGGGACCATGGTAATGGGCGCGGCACTTCCCTTGACAGAGCACTTCCTCCCTGGTCCCGGTGGGAACCGGCGGCTCCCTTCCTCCCTGGCTCTTCCGTTTGGGGGTGGTACATAGCACCGGCAAGCGTTCGCCGCCGACAGGCCAGCCAACGTGGAAGCGTGAGGAAACTTCTCCGTACAGCAACTAGTATGGATTACCAATGCCGCGAAGACAAGTTTTGCCCCGCCACGATCGGCTCACAGCACGCGCTGGAACAGGTCGATCGCCAGGCCGAGACATTGCCGGGCGACCTCGGCATTGAAGCGGGACCCTTCATCGCGCAGGAAGGCGTGTTCGGCATTCACTTCATGCCAGGTGAACCACACGTTCGCCTCGTGTAGGGCCTGGTAGATCCGCAGCCTGCCTTCATACGGGATATGCGGATCCTGCCGTCCCCAGACCAGGAGCAGCTCCCCGCGAATCTCTCCGGCGCGTTGAAGCGAGTCGGCCTTCTTGCCTTCGCCCAGGGTGCCACTGTGGATGTCGGTGGGATAGAAACAGGCTGTCGCCCGCACCTCGGCATTGAAGGCAGCGCGGAACGCCAGGTGGCCGCCGAGGCAGACCCCCACGACGCCGAGCCGGCCATTACAGCTCGGATGGGCCTTCAGGGCGGCCAGGACCACCCGGGCATCGTTGTCGAACGTCGACAGCTTGGTCTGAAGCTTGTAGGCGTTGCCCTTGTCCTTGCCGAGGTCGTCATAGCCCAGGACCGTGCCGGGCGGCTCGTGTTCGTGATAGACCTCCGGAACCATCACCACGAAGCCCTGGCTGGCAAATTGTACCGCCAGGCGGCGGATCGGCTCGGTCTGTTGGAAAATCTCGGAGTACAGGCTCAGGCCGGGATACGACTCGGCCGGTCGACCGGG
>JBGQLF010001196.1:0-3856 GCA_041499985.1 Gemmataceae bacterium | reverse complement strand
CTGTCGAAGTCCACGAGGTACTCGGAGTTGAAGATAGCGGTGCCTTCCTGGATGGAACCGGCTTCATCGATCAGGTCCTGCTTTTCTTTCCGCAGTTGCTCGACCGTGAAGACCGGCGTGTTGACCCCGGTAATTTCGCCCTTGCTGTCTACGATCCCCGCTGGCATCCTGGCGGTGAACCATTCCGGGTCCCGCTCGCGAGCCTCGAAAGCACGAGTAGCGTGGTTACGACCGCGAGGGGTCCAAATAAAAACAGCCCAACCCCCGTTCTCAAGGAGGATAGGACGGACGTAATTCCATCCGTTGGGCCGAGCAATCGACCACTCAGAAAAGATAACCCCGATAGGAGGGCTACCCACAAAGCTGTCGAAATTGTCGCTGCCAAGAACTTGCCCGGTACTGCCGTTCTTGAACCGGATGAACATGTCCTGGTCTTTGGTGGTCGCGCGAAGTTCCTTCGGAAACGCTTCATCGATCCGACGCTTTCCGGTGCGCGGGTTCACCGCGTCCCAAATGGCCTTCCGCGCCTGAGAAGCCTCGGGCAGCATGTGCCAGTAAACCCCGACCCGTTGGTGCATCGCCACGGCTGTCCAATGTAGCGATACGTCATCCTTGCCCCAGCGCCGATGCGCGACTACATCGCACCGCTTCCCGCCGTTTTCCAGGAAGGCCCACATTGGCATCTGGTCCGGTCGCGGGAGCCATTTATTCGGTAGCTGGATATGCTGCGCGGGCACGCCGTTACTTGCGCCCGAAATGGCTCAACGTGAGCGCGAGCCTCGCGCGTTGACCGAGGAGGCCATTCGCTTGCGCTGCCTTCTCGAGGGTCGAATGGGGGATCTTTTGGGACGTCGGTATCCCAAGCTGCTTATGCAGCGCGCCGTGATGCTTGATCGCACCCTTGATCCAATCATGCGCCATCTGGAGTTCCTAGCTTGTTGATCACGACGACAATCTCGCCATTCTTGCCGGTTCCACCCACGCCCGAGGACCATCCGCGTTCCTTGCCGATGCTCTGCAGCACGAAGCGGTTGGCGGTTGGGTCGTTCTTGTACACGTCGGCGAAGACGTTCGTCTCGGCCTGATCGACCACGGCCTCGCGGCGATCCTGTAGCATGGCCAGGAGCGTGACATTCGTGTCGATCTTCTTCTGGACCCAGGAGCGCGAAACCCCGAGCTTGGCCGCAGCGCGGCTGATGTTGCCTTCGCTCTCGACCAGGGCCTCGTAGATATCGGAGGCGGTTACCGTGGTGGCCTTTGAGCCTTCCAGGTAGTCCTGCTCGTCATTATTCTGTACGACTTCGCCCATGGCGCACACGGGACCACGCGCGGGCAGGGTGTGTCAAGTGGAAGATTGCGGGAACAGCCCCCCGCACCTGAGGGAACGGGGGGCCGGAACCTGCGGCGGGTCTGAGGATACGCCGGGCTCAAGTCACCGGGTAAGGCTCGTCAGTGACCAGGAGACTTATACCACACGATGGGACCCGAGACAAGTTCCATGGGACATTGGAGGGGTGGTGTATTACATTGGACCCGGGGACAAGCTGTGCAGGCGGGTCTTTGTTAGTTTGGGTCCCTCCCCCATCCCAGGTCGGGTGATCCGGGGGAGGGTATATCTGCCGTCACGGCCCGGTCCCTTTTTCTGTGCGCACACGCGCGCCCGCGAGGGATCGTGGCACGGGGCTTGCATACGCAAGGAACATGCCAGGGGGATGCGGTAGCCGAACTGTGGCTTCCGGGACACGGCAGCTGGCACGCTTCTTGTCCACGGCGGGAAGCATACCCCCAAGCTAGGTCAATAGCCGCGATATCTCCCGCCCGTCCGTGGCCCCTTCCCGTGTCACGACGCCGGTAACGCACCTGTGATCGGGCGGTAATTCCACGTTAACCAGCGCCGTGGTATCCTACACGCATGGGCAGACACGCCCGCAGACAGAGGACACCGAGATGCAAACCGCCACGCGCACCGCCATCGAACTCCACGCCGCCGCCATCCAGGTCTGGGCGATCACAGACGTCGAAGCCGCCCCCACCGTCGTGGCTTCCCGTGTCACCACGGCTCGTCTCATGAGCGAACACGCCATCAGCCACACGACCAACAACCGAGAGACGTCGGCCATCGTGGCGGAAATCGACGCGGCCTGCACCGACGCGGAGACGGAAGCCGCGATCCAAGCCCACGCCGCGATGATCGTGGCCCTGGTCATGGGGGAGGGCGAATGAGCCCCGCCGCCAAGGCGGAAGCCTGCCGTAATCTGGCGTCCGGCTTCCTGATCAGCGCCCGTCTGGCCTTCATGGTCGGCGACAAGGACGAACAGGCCCGAATGGAGATGACGGCAGCCGCGTACGAGCGGGAAGCCGACACCATCCAGAAGGCGGAAGCCGGGGCAGGTCCGAATGGAGGCTGACGCCCAGCACCCGGCATGTGCAGCCGCCCCTCGGTGCACGGCTGACACAGCTGACACGGCCATAGCGCCCTACGCCTCCGTGTATGACCAGGGTGCTCGGATTGCCGCTTCGACACCACCGAGAGATAGACTGAGGATAGGGGAGCAGCGGAGTGTCAGCCGTGTCACATACTCCACACTCGCCTCCCTCGGCGGGGCACGGTGCCCGCAGCCTGCACACACGAGCCCTGGACTATGCGTGCCACTCCCCCTCGGACCGCCCGCTGCTGCACGGCTGACACAGCTGACACGCGGCTGCTTGGTATCGGCTCCTGCTGCGCTCTCATACTGCTCCCGGCTGCTGCACACGAGACAGCCGCCCCGAGTTGCGCCCTGGAGGGGGAGTGACACGCGGATGGCAGGAGTGCACTGTGCAGGCTGCGCCCGGTGCGTGGTCGGTGCGGCCCTGCTGCGTGGAACTTGACACGAACCCCGCTCTCGTGGTTCTCTATCGAACGGCCAATCACGGCCCAACCTGAGGAACGACCAATGACCATCCACCACGGCATCATCAAGAAGGCCGCCGCGCTCGGCGTCATCCTGACGCAGGACGATGACGGCATCAAGGCGAACCTCGCCGAACACGGCATCGTGATCATCCTGGAAGTGGATGACGAGGCCGAAGCCACCCAGATCAACGAACAGGCGCAAGACGCCATCCGGGACGTCCTGGAGACGCGCGACTATCAGGCCGAGCATACCAAGATCGCCATTCGCCACGAGGACGGTGATTTCGTCGCCTATCATCGTGCGGGGCGCGGCCTTGGAGACGAGATCGCCCGTGACCCGGAGCTTGCCGATCTTTTCGAGACCCTGCAGGAGCAGGAGCAGGAGCAGGAGCAGGACGCGGACGGCGAAACGGACGACGAGGCCGAAGATGAAGGCGGCTCGGTCGTTCCGGCCAAGTACAAGGCCGAATACGCGGCGCGCGGTGACCCCGCCAACTGCGGCGACTGGCTCGCGCTCACCCTGGCCCGCCTCTGCCGGGTTCTGGAGGACGGTAAGGAAGTCACCGACCTGGACCGCCTGCAGACCATCGCCAACGCCAACGACGTCGACCCGGCCCGGTACGGCAAGCTGGGCATCGCCACGAACGGATGGCAGGGGCGCTTCCGCATGACGGTCCGCAACATGCTCACCCCGCGTGTCGCCGCCAAGGGCCATCTTTTCGTGCCTGAGGGTTGCGGCGTAGACAGCGACCAGGAGCTTGATGCCCCGCGCCAGTGGTGCGTCGAGCATTCGCCCAAGCCGAAGGCCATCAAGACGCCCAGCCCGAAGGCCGCAGTGACCAAGAACCCTGGCGCGGGCAAGGCGAGCGCGAAGACCAAGGCCAAGAAGATCGACGGCATCGCCGAGGCTGGTAAGGCCATTCGGTCCAGCAAGGCCAAGGAAGCGGCCCGCGCCAAGGG
>JBGQLF010001195.1:0-3866 GCA_041499985.1 Gemmataceae bacterium | reverse complement strand
GGATAGCGCGTGGCATGGCAGAAGGTTCCCCAAGTAGACAACCGAGCAAGAGCGAACGACAAGGCTTTACTCTACCACACTACTCCCTTGTGCAAAACCTCATGGCCAATTGTTGTGCAAAAGGTTATGGCCGGTAACAGGGACGCTTGCGGCTACGGGACAAGCGTGAGGGACCAACTTCCTGGCCGGAGTAATACTCCAGGGAACCGTCCCCGTATCTCCCCGATCTGGTATTAGCCCAAGGTCCAATACCCACCGCTCGCCTTCCTCATTACTCTCATCCATCAAGATGCGGCCGTCGGTTGATTCCGGACAACGGAAGGATCCTGCGTGCCTGCTTCGCCCGGGTGTTACCAATGCTGTCCAGAGGGAATGCCGCTGTGGGCCAGACGGCTTCGACCATTTCGGTCATTGACGATGACGAATCGGTCCGCAAGGCCTTGTGGCGCTTGATCCGATCCGCGGGACTGCACGCCGAGACGTTTGGGTCGGCCGAGGAGTTTCTGGCCTGGGTGGAGGGCCAGACCGCCGCCTGTCTCATTCTGGATGTGCGCATGCCGGGAATGAGTGGTCTGGAACTCCAGCAGCAACTGGCAACCGCGGGCCGGCGCATTCCCATCGTGTTCATCACGGGCCACGAGGACGAGCAAGCCTGCCGTGCGGCGCTCGAGGCTGGCGCGGTGGGCTTTCTCCAAAAGCCGTTCGACGATCGGCTGTTGCTCGACGCCGTGGCGAAGGCGCTGGCACAGGGCGACCAGAGGCAAGCTCCTCCCTGAACACCGACGTGCGCCCCGGAGAGTCGCGTTCTCACGCAAGGTTTGCCATGCTTCAGATCCTGGAAGTCACGGCCCGATTGGCGGTTTTGGCCTTCGTGGTCAGCAGCATGTTGAGCATGGGGGTGAGCCTGACGGTCGGCCAGATCCTCAAACCCATGCGCCGTGTCCGGCTGGTGATCCTAGCCTTGGTCGCCAACTTCATCCTGGCGCCGTTCACCGCCTACCTGATCACCCTGGCTATTCCCATCGCGGAACCGCTGGCGACGGGCCTGATTCTGCTGGGCACGGCCGCGGGCGCGCCCTTCCTGCCCAGATTGGCCCAGTTGGCCAACGGCAACCTGGCTTTCGCCGTCGCGTTGACGGTGCTCTTGCTGGTGGTCACGGTGGCCTACGTGCCGGTCGTGTTGCCCTTCTTGTTGCCGGGTGTCCAGGTCAGCCCGTGGGCGATCGCCAGATCCATCCTCCTCCTGATGATCATTCCCCTGGCCGCCGGCTTGCTCCTCCAGGCCCGCTTCGAGGTTCTCGCTGCCCGTCTGCGGCCGATCGTGGGCCTGGTCTCCAATATCAGTCTGATCCTTGTCCTCCTGCTGATCCTGGTGCTCTACTTCGAGAAGGTCCTCCAGGTGATCGGCAGCGGCGCGATCCTGGCCGGTGTCCTCTTCATCCTGGTTTTGCTCGTCTTGGGCTATGCTCTGGGCGGACCCGGAGGCGACACGAGAACGGTTTTGAGCCTGGGTACCAGCCAGCGCAACATCCCGGCGGCGCTGGTCATCGCCGTGCAGAACTTCAACGATTCCCACGTGGTCGTGATGCTCCTCGTGGTCACCCTCGTGGGCGTGGCGATCTCGATCCCCCTTGCCGTCGCGTTCGGCAAGCACCGGGACGGCATCCCCTGAGAGCACGGTTGGCAGCGTACGAGCAGCCGCCGGAATGTAGCGAGGTTCCCGTACCCGAGCGTGGCCTCGGTCAACGCCGGGGAGGATTCTTCTGGCAGCGAGCAACACACATGACCTGGCTCCAACGCTATCGCCTGCGCAGCTTTCTTCAGTCTTCTTTCTGGATCCTTCCGGTCACGTGCCTGCTGGCAGCCCTCCTGATCGCGCCGCTGCTACGCTGGCTGGATCAAGAAACGCGCTGGGCGTGGTTCCATTTCAGCCCGGACGGTGCACGCGCCGTCCTGGGAGCGCTTGCCTCGTCGATGTTGACCTTCATTATCTTCGTCTTGTCCTCGATGCTCGTGGTGGTGCAGCTGGCGAGCGCCCAGCTCACGCCTCGGATCATCGCCCTGGTGTTTGCGCAGCGCCTCAGCAAAGTTGCCCTGGGTATCTTCTCCTTCGCCTACACCTATACCTTGGCCGCGCTGGGTCGGGTTGAGGATACCGTCCCTCAGCTGCCCGTGGCCGTGGCCGTGCTGAGCAATCTGGTTTGCATCGCCATCTTCTTTATTTTCGTCTATCACCTCGGCACGGGATTGCGACCCATTGCCGTTTTGCTGCGGGTAGCCAATGAGGGCCGCGCCGTGGTGGAAAGCGTCTATCCGCAGCCGTTTGACCCTGCCCAACCCGCGAAGGAACGAACCGGCGATCGGCTACCTCCCGAGGCCTGCGTGATCCCTTATGACCAAGCTGCGGGCGTCGTCTTGGCTTTCAGTCCCAGGGAGATCGTGGCCCTGGCGCGCCAAGCCGACCTGGTCGTCGAGTTGGTGCCGCAGGTTGGTGACTTCATCGCTAAAGGCGATCCCTTGTTCCGAGTGATCGGCGGCCGAGATCCCTGGAAGAATCATGCTTTCCGGCAGTGCGTCGCCATCGGACCGGAACGCACGCTGGAGCAAGATCCGCGCTTTGCCTTCCGCATCATGGTGGACATCGCCAACAAGGCCCTGTCACCGGCGATCAACGATCCCACCACGGCCGTGCTGGCCCTGGACCAGATTCATCGGCTGCTGCATTACGTGGGCAAACGGCAGCTCGACCCGGGAGAAGTGCCTGACGCCGATGGCAAGCCTCGGCTGTTCTGTGGCACGCCGGACTGGACGGATTATGTCTGCCTGGCCGTGAGCGAGATTCGCCAGTACGGCGCCAGCAGCCTTCAAGTGGCCCGCCGACTCCGGGCTATGCTGGAACACCTGATCCGGGTCCTGCCCCAAGCACGCCGCGAACCGCTCCAGCAGGAACTGAACTTGCTGCATCGGGCCGTGAAACGCGGCTTCAGTGATGAGGAAGATCGTGTGCGCGCCGACGTCGGCGATTACCAGGGCGTGGGGGGATCGGAAGGTTCCCGAACAGTCTGATTTCAGTCCGGTGCCTGTTTAGAACTCCAACAGAGAATCACAACGTCCACCATTTGTAGCCGAAGTCGCCCGACTGTGGGGTCGGACGGCCGGAACTTTGGTAAATATATCCACCGGACGAGGAATTCAGCACGGAGGGCCCGCCTGGCAGGCGGGGAGGTCGCTACAATGGAAATCCGGTTCAACATCGACCCGGAGACCAACCAGCCGCACATCTATGAACATGGTGTGACGGAAGGGGAAGTCCGTCAGGTCTTGATGAGACCCGGTGACGATTTCCAGGGCAGAGAAAGCACCCGAATCAAGTTCGGCCAAACCTTGGCCGGGCGTTACTTGAAGGTTGTGTACGTGCCGGACGAAGGACGCGACAGCGTCTTTGTCATTACGGCTTATGACCTCAAGGGGACAACGTTAAAGGCATTTCGCCGCCGACAGCGGAGGAAACGGAGATGAAGAAAAAAGCGACAGCTCCTAAGACCAAAAGGTCCCAGAAACAGGTATTTCCACGCGGCTGGAACGAGAAACGCGTGCAAAAGGTAATTGCCTACTACGACAAGCAGACGGAGGACGAGGAACTGGCCGAGTACGAAGGGGCCTTGCAAGTCGAAGGACACACCATGATGCTCGTGCCGAACAAACTCGTCCCCGAAATACGCCGGTTGATCTCCCGCCGGCAGGGAGCGTAAGGACACGCGTCCTGCTTCATCGGAGAGGACACCGGTACCACGGCCGGGGAAGACTAAACCGACGAGATGCCGTTCCGGTTTACCGGTAAACCGCACAAGGTGACGATCGAGCTG
>JBGQLF010001194.1:0-3867 GCA_041499985.1 Gemmataceae bacterium | reverse complement strand
CCAGGTGTCGGCCAAATAATGGCTCTGGCCGTCGCCGCCGAAGAGGACGAGCACCTGATGCTTGTCATCGCACACCATCCGGCTGTTCATCCGGGGTGGCGGCTGCACCTCCAGGGAGAGCCTGCGCCAATCCTTGTCCCGGAACGAGTAGACCCAGGTGCCCGTGTAACCGACGATGCGTCCGCTCGGCCCTTCCTCAGCCACGTTGCCGCCGCCGAACAGCACCATCGCGTCCTGGACGGGATCATAGACCAGGGAGCCGCCGATCACCGGCGGCGGCGAATGGTTCGGTGCCAGGTCGGACCACTTCCGGTCCACGACGGCGTAGGCCACTGTCAGGCCGCCGGTGAAGTAGACCAGGGACTGGCTCGGCGGATGATACGCCACCTGATCGAAGACGATGTTGAGGTCCGGGCGGGCGGCCTCGCTGGGGTAGCCGGGTGGGGGGCGGAACAGGCTGCGCTCGCTGCCGCTGGTGATCCCCGCATAAGTGCGCGGGAGGAAGACTGGCGGCAGTTTCCTGCCCCACGCGGCTTCCCAGGCTTGGGGCAGGTGATTGCGCCAGCGGCCGACGGCTGTGTCGAAGGTCACCATGTCGTGTTCGGGCACGGGCATGGTGGTGCTCTCTTGCAACAGCTCGTAATCGTCATTCAGAAAGCCCCAGAGGAAGAAGGCGCCGGCGGCGGGGGCGTAGCGGAGGGCACTGCCACGGCGCCCCCCGGCCATGTCCTTTTGCAGCGGCACCCAGCGGTTGGCCGGCAAGTCACTGTCCGCTGCGGCAGGCACCGGCCCGGGCCCCGCCGACAGGCCGAGCGCGACAACGACCAGGATCCCCCATGCGCAAGAGCTCGTTTTCATAGCTCGGCTCCCGAAAATACTTGAACTTCACTCTCTCCCCGGTACCCATGTCAGGGCATCCGGCCTTCCTCATGGACGATGGGGGTCCGTTGGTTGACCTGTTCTCCTCTCACGTCCGGACGGTTTCCACTCGGACAGGGCGACTCTAGACGATACCAGGAGCGCGCAATTCCGTGCTGTCGAATGGTCGTCTCGCCAGTATATTGAAGGCAGTTACGCCATACCAGAAACAGATCCCGGGCGGTCCAACAACGGAGGCTATCCATGATCGCGGCGCCACTCTTCTGCTTGCTCAAGTTGCGTTTCGGCCCCGTGGCAGGACGTATCAGAAACTATTCGGGAGTTTGAACCATGACCCGGTGGATGCAAGGTGTGTGTTTTCTGGGCGGCATCTTGTGGGTCGGCAGCCTGGCGGCTGTTCCGCCGGACCAGCCGACCAACCGCAATACGGCCTCACGTCCTGCGGTCGGCACGCGGGGGATGATCAGCTCCGCGCATCCGCTGGCCACGCAGGCCGGGCTGGAGATTCTGGAGGCGGGAGGCAATGCCTTTGATGCCGCGGTGGCCGTGGCGGCGACGCTGAATGTCGTCGAGCCGATGATGTCGGGTATGGGCGGTTTTGGCGTCACCCTCCTTTACGATGCCGAGAAGAGCACGCTTCGCTGCTTGGATTCGAGTGGCCGATTTCCGGCCGCGACGAATGCGGATGTCTTTCGCGCGCCGACGGCCAATTACCTACAGAACCGCAAAGGGGCGAAAGCGGTCTCCACGCCGGGCAACGCCAACGCCTGGGAAACCTTGGCGAAAGAGTACGGCAAGCTTCCCTGGCCGCGCTTGCTCGCTCCGGCGATCCAGCTGGCGGACGACGGTTTCCCCATCAGCGCCCACACCGCCAAGCATATCCACAGCGAGTTTCCAGCGTTTCCCGAACACGCCAAGAGCATTTACGGCAAGGACGGCAAGCCTCTCCAGGCCGGCGACAGACTTGTGCAAAAAGACCTGGCTCGCTCGCTTCGGCTGCTGTCCGCCCAGGGCGCCAAGGCGCTTCACGGCGGCGAGCTGGGCGAGGCGATCGACAAGACGATGCGTGAGGTCGGTGGGTTCCTCAGGTTCGAGGATCTCAAACGGAATCAGGCGGAATGGTGGGATCCGGTCCGCATCGACTATCGCGGCTACAAAGTGGTGGCCTCCTCCTTGCCGAACAATGCCTGGAATGGCCTGTATCGGCTTGGCATCATGAGCCGTTTCGATCTTGGCAAGATGGGCCACAACAGCCCGGCCTACCTGCACACGTATGCCGAAACGACCAAGCTGGCGTACGCGGCTCGCTTGCAATACGCCGGCGATCGCGACCAGAACCCTCCGCCGCTGGACCGCTTGCTGTCGGAAAAGCACTGGGCGCTGGAAGCCGCCAAGATCACGCCGAATAAAGCCTTGCCGTTGCAGGTGCCCTCCCGGCCCTCCCAAGAAGAGGAGCCCTACACGACCCATTTCGTCATCGCCGATTCGCAAGGCAACGTCGTTACGTCAACGCAGACGCTAGGCATGTTGTTCGGCAGCAAGGTGCTGGTTCCGGGCACGGGCATCTGGCTCAACAACTCGATGCAATATTGCACCTTCGAGCCGAAGGGCAATCCGCTGGACGCGCTCCCCGGACGGCGCAAGCTGGCCGGGTTCTGCCCGATGCTCGTGATGCAGGCCGGCAAACCGTGGATCGCGATCGGCTCCCCTGGTGGGCACACCATTGTGCAGACGGTGCCGCAGATCGCCATGAACCTGATCGATTTTCGCATGGACATCCAACAGGCCATCGCCGCGCCACGTCTGAGTTTCGTCGAACCGGACATCACCGCGGTGGACGAAGGCGTGCCGGAAAGCGTCCGCAAGGAACTGACGGCCCTGGGGCATAATGTGCAGGTGATGCGCCTGGGCAACGCCCACGGCCTGGCCGTCGAGTACGACAAGCAAGGAAGGCCAGAGCGCTTCACCGGCGGCGCCGACCCGCGCGGCGAAGGCACGGCGATGGGACGGTGAATGGATGAATCAGCGAGCGGGGGGCGTGAGCCCCCGTTTCCAATCAAAACAAATCAAGCTGACCGGCGGACGTCAGTCCGCCGACCTCGCGCCGCGCCCTTCTCCCGTGATCTGACTCAAGAGGCGAAAGAAGCCTTGCTTCCGCGCGCTCCTCGCGCCCCAGTTCACGGGCACGCTCTGGTAACCGTCGTCGAAGCCCTCGCCTTTCATCCGAAAGTCAAAGAATCCCCAGGACGCATATTCGCTGATGGCCGCGACAAAGTTGTTCTTGGGCTGGTCGAAATCGAAGTGATCGTCTTCATTGAAGAGGATCGGCATCGGCCGATAGCCGGGAACCTGGCGCGTTTGCCGAACCATCTCGCCGATGCGGCCGGGATCCTTGACGCCGTTGCCGTGCAGGAGGAGGAAATCGGAGGCGCGGACCACGTTCTCTTTTGGGACGACACCGCCGCCGTAGCTCGTGCCGACAAGAAAGCGCCGGCCGTCGCGGGTTCGCTTCCGGACGCGCTCGATGAGTTCGTGAACGCGCTGCGGCTTGAGGATGTCGTGGTCGTAGCGGACGTTGCACTCGTTGTTGACCTCGATGAGGACGTTGCGATAGCCCTGGTCGAAGAGCCAATCGAGGGCGTTGTCCACGCCGCGCTGCACCGCCTCTTCGTCCTTGAGCCGCTCGTCCTGGCCGAAATAGAAAAGCCCCAGGATCACGACCATACCGAGCTCGTCCGCCTTGTCGAGCACGCGCTGGAGGCGGTTCAGGTAGTCGGCACGCAGATTGCCGTCTTCTTTCAGCGCGGAGTTGTGCCAGGGCTGCTGCGTGGAGTAACCTTGCGGACTGCCGCCTTGCAGGTTCAGGGTCATGCCAAGGAGGCCATGTTTCCGCCAGGTGGGCATGGCAGCGATGAACTCCCGGGAGTTGCGGTCCGCATCCCACTTCTTCGTGTCGGGATACGCCCACAGCTTCACCGTCTCGGAATT
>JBGQLF010001193.1:0-3885 GCA_041499985.1 Gemmataceae bacterium | reverse complement strand
GTGCAAGTGTGTGTTGTAGGTTTTGGTACCAATCGCGCCGACGAAGCCGGGTTCCTTGGGATCGGTGATGGGACGCCAGTCTTCGTGGAAGAACTCCACATAGCCACCGTGTGTGCGATCATAGGCTTTGTCTTCGAGGACACCGAAGAGCTCTTTGGCGGCCGCAAGCGCCGTGGCATCGCCGGAAGCACGGGCGTAAGCCACCAAGCCGTACAGCGCGAACGCATTCAGATAGACATGCTTGCGGCGATCCCGCGGGACGCCAGCGTCCGTGACCTTGGCGAAGTAACCACCGTGGCGGCGATCGCGCAGCTGCTGTTCCAGGAACGTGAAACCCGTCTTGGCGGCAGCCAGGGCAGCGTCTTTCTGGATCCCGTTCTGCGCGAGGGTGCTGAAGAACCAAAGCTGGCGTCCCTGGAGCGTGAGGAACTTTTCGCCGGTGGCCGCGAACTTGCCACTGCGCAGGGACTCGAAGTAGCCGCCGTTGACCTGGTCCACGCAAGCGGGCAGGTAGAAGTCGATGACGCTCGTCTGAAGGATCTGCCGGCAGCGTTGGGCCTGCTGCCGCAGTGCTTCCGGAGCAGGTGGCGGGTCAGCGGCCCTCAGTGGAGTGGCAAAGATCGTGTGCCCCGCCCAGAAGAACAGCAGCACGGAAAGCGTCGCAGTGGCGTGCAGGGGTTTCATGGTAGGGTGGCCAGTGTCCCTTGGTGTTGGTCACGCCGTCGGCGGAGCGCGGCGGAGTGGACCGGCACGACGGCTGATACGGGATCATAGTTACCACATTGCTCTGGCAGCGCCAAGCAAGCACCGGAGTGGAGTGCTCTCGCATCAAACAGGTGTCTGGCTGATGGAGCGATCCGAGCTCAGCGCCCCTTTTCCTTGGCCTCCTGCGCCTTCCTCTCTTCGTACTCCTTGATGCATTTCTCGGGATCTTCCTTGAAGGCATCGCGACAGCCGCTACAGCAGACGTAGTACGTCTTGCCTTTGTAGCTGATGGCGATGGTGCCCAGCCCGCCGCTGACGACACACTCTGGCCGACCATCGGCAGCGGCGAAGGGTACCCCCTCCTTGGTGGCGCCAACTTGATACAGCCGGGTAAACGAAGGCCGATCGGCTGGCTTGACCTCGTAGTGATAGAGAAAGCGGTTGGCATGCAGGAGACTGATTACCAGCCGCTGCGTTTCTGGTTTGCTCGCATCGCTTCGTTCTAGCGTCAGCTGCCGATCCTTCAGGACTCCTTCGAAAACGAGAGCCTCTTGCGCAGGAGTCCACACCGTGAGCCGATAGCGCTCCTTGTCTGGTACATAGCGCAATTCGCCCTTGGCAAAGTGCTTGCCCTTGTCGAAAACAACCTGGAGCCAGGCATCCTCACCCTTGAATTGCCACTCCCAGCTCAGGGTTTCGGTCCAGAAGCCACGCTGTTTCTGTTCCCGCGTCCCCTCGGGCGTGCCGGTGCCCCGCCATGTGCCGATCAGGTCGTTGAACGCTCGTAGAGCTTCCCGAGAGCGGCCCTTGGCCGGTTGGTCTGCCGTGAGAGCGATTTGCGAGGTCCCAAGGAGGACCAAGACGATCAAGCTGATTCGCAGGCCCGGCATAGGTCGCCTCATTTCGCAAGGTTGGAGATGCGGGAACTGTAACAAGGTAGTCTCAGTAGCTGAAGAACTTCCCGACCTCAGCCAGACATTGGTGCGACGTAAGACGGGCGGCTTGCTGATCCTAATCTGCCCCGTTGCACTGCTCTGGCAAAGGAACGTCTTCTGGTGGAACCAGGGTGATCTTCCCATCCTTCCAGAAAACCATGGGGACGCCGGCCTGGCGATGGCGCAACACCGCTTCCTGAAATGCCTGTTGCAGAGCTTTGTCAATCGCCGTACCGTCAGCGAACAGCTCATCGATCTTATTCTTCGCCTTTACCCTCATCGATCGATCCTTTCACGATGCTATTCCAAACTGAGGCGTCCCCGATCACTTCCTCGCTGTTCCCTTCCCCAGCGGCGAGTAGCCGCGGACTGGATGGATGTGAGTTATCGTAGAAACGCCAGGTATCTGCCAACGGGCGGTAAAGTTCAAAAAAGTTGCGCAGGCCAGCCCCGTATCGCCGCCGGATCGTTGCGTCAGGTATCGCATGCCCGCCCGCTTGTACGCTGTGCGCCACCCGCGTAACAGCCATTTCCGGGTTTGGTAACCACAAGAACAGCAGCTCAAAGATATACCCATTACGGCGCAAATCTGCAATCCAGGGGGCGAAGTGTCGGCCGGCCAACGTGGTTTCAAAGGCAAAGCTCACGCGCTGGTCGGCCAACTGGCGTACGCGACGCAGCATGATTCGTCCGGCTTCCAGGGCGGCTCTCTCCGGCTGAAAGGCGGAAAGACCCTGAGCAATCACGTCTGCGTTGACAAACTCAACCACCCCCAATGTCCCGGGGAGCAAAGCCGGTGCAGCCGTCGATTTGCCTGCACCGTTCGGGCCGGACAAGACAATCAGGCTGGGCCGCTCTGTTTCCATTATCCTGTGCGTCTAACTCATGAACCGACGAGACGCCTCCAAGACTTCCATCCCAACCATGTTGCCATCTTTATCATAGTCGAGAATCACACCGGGTTTATCCTCATCACTTTCCTCGATGGGTGCCTCACTGAACAAAACTCGGAGAACATCCACCTCCGGGTCATAGATGACTTTCATGGCATCCTCCAGTGAAGCTCTTGCTACTCCACCTCATACGCCAAATTCGGCCCCAGCCAGCGCTCGACCGTCGCCAGCGGCATCCCTTTGCGTGCCGCGTAGCTCTCGACCTGATCCTTGGTAATCATATCCACGGCGAAGTAGCGCGCCTCCGGATGACTGAAATACAGTCCGCTCACCGACGCCGCCGGCCACATGGCGTAGCTCTCTGTCAAGCGGATGCCCGTCGCTTCCTCAACCCCCAGCAAGCGCCACAGCGTCGCCTTCTCGGTGTGATCCGGGCAGGCTGGATAGCCGGGCGCCGGCCGAATGCCGCGGTACTTCTCGTCGATCAGATCTTCCTTGGAGAGATTCTCGCTCGTGCCAAAACCCCAATCCCGCCGCGCTCGCTCGTGCAGCAATTCCGCCAACGCCTCTGCCAACCGATCGGCCAGTGCTTTGGTCATGATCGCGTTATAGTCGTCGTGTTCGGCCTCGAACCGCTTGACCAGCTCGTCGGTGCCGAAGCCGGTCGTCACCGCAAAGGCGCCGAGATAATCGGCAATGCCCGTGGAGATCGGGGCGACATAATCCGCCAAGCTTCGGAAACTGGTTTGCCCTTCACGCTCCCACTGCTGGCGTAGCATGGGGAAGCGCAGCAACTCTTGCAACCGGCTCGCGTCCGTGAACGTCACGATGTCATCGCCATCGGCGTTGGCCGGATAAATTCCGTAGACGGCATGGGCGGTGAGGAGCCGGTGCTCGACGATCTCCTCCAACAGCTTGCGGGCTTCCGCGAAGAGCTTGCGGGCTTCCGCGCCGACTTCGCGATCCGACAAGATGGCGGGATACTTGCCGCGCAGTTCCCAGGCCATGAAGAAGGGCGACCAGTCGATATACGGCACGATCTCCGCAAGCGGAAACTCGCGCAACACACGCTGGCCCACGAACGACGGCGTGGCGATCGGTGCCGCCTTCCAGTCCAGGCTCAGGCGCCGTCGTACCGCCTCGGCATACGGCACGAGCTTACGTTGTTTGCGGCGTGCGAAGGCCTCGCGTTCTTTCTCCTGAGCGACGCGGTTGTCGCGGTCCAGCCCCGGCTTCTGCTCGGGCCGCATGAGCCGATCGACTACGCCGACACAGCGCGACGCGTCCTTGACGTGCAAGACCGTTTCATGATAGCAAGGCGCGATCTTGACGGCCGTGTGCTTGACGCTGGT
>JBGQLF010001192.1:0-3890 GCA_041499985.1 Gemmataceae bacterium | reverse complement strand
CCCTCGCTAGCGCTTCGGGCTCATCGGGACTGGAGATTCCTATGGCTCGACTGGTGCTTGCCACCCTGGTGGTAGCCTTTTCGCCCTGGTCCGTGCACGCGGCCCTGGACCCCGAACTTAAGAAGCCTTATGAGCTTACGGTGGTGCTGCACATGGCGGAGCACCGGGTCCTTACGCGCGTCTTCCAGGAAGGGGTGCAGCGCGAACTCCAGGCCCATCTTCAAGGCGCCCTCGGCGACCTGGCCACGGTGCACGTCGTCCGCGAGCACCCGCTCCTCGCGGAGGTGGAAGCGAAGGGCTTGCAGCAGGCACTGGACGGCTGGAAGACGATTACCGACAGCAAGAGCCATTTTGTGCTCGTGGATTTTGTCAACGGCGCCTACGACATCCAAGCCCGCCAGCACGACGGCTCGACCGGCCTGGCCAGCCCGATGGTGCGGCGCGAACGCATCCAGGAACGCCTTCTGGTGGCCCGGACGGCAGCGCTGATGGTGGCTCACGACTTTGGCCTGGTCGGCACCCTCGACGACAAGACCAATGATCCCACGGCCATCCGCGTGGCTCTCAAAGGAGGTGGCCTGGGAATCTCCCTGGAGCACTGGATTCATAAAGACGACGTTTTCGCCATTGCGAAGATTTTGCCAACCAGCCAGTTGGGAGGCAGCAAGTCGGAGTCGACACGGGTGGAATGGGCCCTTCTTCAGGTCGTGGCGGAGCCCCGCGACGGCATCTGTACCTGCCGGCTCTGGAATCGTCATACCAACCCGCTGGCCCGCGACGAAGGCGTGTGGGGATATCGCTGTCTCAAGCTGGGGACGATCGAGGCACCTTTGCGCTTGCGCCTGGTCCGCGACCGCAAGACCGGAGCCCCGCTCAGCGGCTGCACGGTCAAGGTCAGCCCTTCCGGTTTTCAGTCCAGGTCCCAGGAGCAGCGGGTCGTTAAGAACGCCGATGGGTTTGTAACTACCGAGAATCGTTATCGCAACATCGCCTTCGTCGTCGTGGAGCTCAATCAAATTGTTCTGGCGAATATACCGGTCGAGATTATGGGCGATCAGACCCTGGTGTGTTTCGTCTCCGTAGATAAGAATGTGGAAAAACGCGGCCAGCTGGACCGGGAAAAGAGCCGCTGGTTGGGACGGCTCTCCGAGAGTCACGATGTGCAGGCCACGCTCTTCAAGGAAGTCAGCACCTTGGCGGAGAAGGATCGCGAGCGCGCCCTGGAACGCGCACGCAAGGGACTGGAGGCCGTGAAAACGGACATTGGGCAGCGTAGGACCGAGCTGGTCAGCTTGAAGCGGACCGCGGAAGGACTCGGCCTGGCCAATCAGCTCGACGTGAACACGGGCCACCAGCCCCTTCAGGAGCTCGAAGCGGGCCGGATCGCTCTGGAGTCCTACATCAAGAATCTGGAAACCATCCTCAAGGAGGAAAACAATCCGAAAATCCAGGAGTGGCGCGCCAGCGTCGAGCGTGCGAAGCTGCTGGAGAGTCAAGCCGAGTTCGGCCAAGCGCTGGAGCTGTATGAAAAGGTGCTCCACGAAGGGGCCGAGGACAAGAACCTGGCCACAAGGGTGAAAGAGCTGAAAGAAGCCTGGCAAATCAAGGGCGACGAACACCGCGACGCGCGGGCGTTCATTTACGACACCTGGCCGCAATTGACCAAGGCCGCCGACCTGAATGTGAATCTGGCCAAAGCACGGGCGGCCTTCGAGACGTGCAGGCAGGTCGGTGATCTGCTCTCGCCGCAAAAGCTTCTCAAGGCCAGTGTGGCCCATGCCGGCAACCTGGCGAAGGAGCTGGACGAGCTGGCTGGACAGAACAACGAGGATGCACGCAATACGGCCCAGACGATCGACGAGGCCAGCGCCGGGCTGGGAAAACTCATCACCGACGTGAGCGCCGGGCTACCCAAGCCCAAAGCCGCGCCGAAGTGAGCCACCGGGCTACTTGCGAGGCGGCGGTGACGACGGCGCCGCGCCGCGCTGCTGCGGCCCCCCACCGACACGGATCGGCGCCTTGCACAGCAGGCAGGCGACGACCTTGGCCCGGTCGTGCTCCTCGACCAGCATGTACTTGCGACACTTCGGATTGGGGCATTGAACGGCGAAGACCATAGCTAAATGCTGAATGAGGAATGATGATCGATGAACGACAAACCAGAATGATGAATGCAGAATCTGTTCCCGCGTTCTGCATTTATCATTCCTCGTTCCTCGTTCATCATTGAATGCGTAAGCCGCGTACCCATTCCGCCTCATGAGCGATCTCTTCTTCCGACAGACCACTGCTGCGATGAATCTCGGTGCGGGCCATCTTGCCGCTGGTCATATCCAGAGCCATGACATCAATCAGGCCATTGCTGCCGACGCCGCAACGCACCTGGATCGGGGAATACTTGGGCAGGTTGGGCGGCAGGTCTTCGATCCAGCATTCGCCGATGCTGATGCAGGCATCCGCCTGGTGGCCCTCGCCCTGGAGCACCTTGACGCGGACACGCTGCTGATTCTCGATGACCGTGCGGTAGACCCGGCTGGCCGCGGTCGGCAACTGCGTGTTCTTGGCAATCAGGATATCGTTGATGCGCTCCTCCTGGTGCTTGATCTCGATTCCCAGGCTGTGCGAGTTGACGTTGATCTCGACCACCTGGCCCAGGAGATCCCGCACCGCGGCATCCAGCATCAAGCCCGCTTCTTCGCTGCGCGACGCCACGATGCCCGCGTGGATCGCGGCTCCCCGGGCCACAACTTCGCTCACCGCCAGTGACTTGTCGGGCTGCTTGCCCGTCAGGTCCTGCAACATCTGTCCG
The DNA here is from genome assembly GCA_041499985.1 of Gemmataceae bacterium. Classification (GTDB taxonomy): domain Bacteria; phylum Planctomycetota; class Planctomycetia; order Gemmatales; family Gemmataceae; genus JBGQLF01. The sequence goes on along the minus strand of JBGQLF010001192.1, from coordinate 1,081 downwards.
GTCATCGGCATGTGTGTCGAGCCGCCCACCAGCAGCACGCGATCGACCTTGTCCCAGCCCAAGCCGGTCTGGCGCAGGACCTGCTGGGTTGTCAGCCGGGTCCGCGTGAGTAGATCACGCGTGATCCCCTCCAACTCGGCCCGGCTCAAGGGAACCGTGAGGACCTTGCCCCCGTGAGTGCAGGTGATGCTGGTCTGGGGCAATTTGCTGAGCGTGCGCTTGGCGCGCTCGGCCGCGGCGGCAAGCACGGCCAACGACTGCGGATCCTGACGCGGGTCGTCGTTGTGTTGCTTCTGAAACTGGCTCGCCACATGGTCAATGATGCGGTCGTCCCAGTCCTTACCGCCCAGGCGGACATCCCCTTCGATCGCCAGGGTCTCGAATCGGCGCTGCGACAGGCGCACCAGCGTCACGTCAAAAGTGCCGCCGCCCAGGTCATACACCAGCACGGTGCGCTGTTCATTGGGCAGAATTTCGTCTGGCTGCAAGTCGCGTGAGCTGCGTGGCGGCTGAAACGAATAGGCCAACGCCGCGGCCGTCGGCTCATCGAGAATGTCCAGGACTTCCAGCCCGGCGATCCGCCCGGCATCCTTGGTGGCCTTGCGGCGTGTGTCATCGAAGTAGGCCGGCACCGTGATGACGGCTTTGCTCACCGGACCGATGCGCAGTTCCGCATCCTGGAGCAGCTTGCGCAGGATAATGGCCGACAGCGTCTCCGGACGAAACTCTCGGCCAGCCACCGTTCGAGCATAGCTGGCATGGCCCATGCGCCGCTTGATGAGGGAGGCCACATTGTTCGGTTGTTCCAGGGCGACGTCGAGAGCGGACTGCCCGACGACAGCAGTGCCTTCATCGATGAAGACGGCACTGGGCGTGAGCATCTCGCCATCGCGGTTCGGCAGGGTGACCGGGTGTCCCTGGTCATCCAGGGTCGCAATGGCTGAAAAGGTGGTCCCGAGATCAATGCCGACGAGTTTACCCGCGCCGTCCGCCATGCCCTACACCTTCCCCAGCAAGTGCCAGCCTGGTTCAAGGGGGCCTGATTCTGGGTGGCACGCCCTGAGTCTTCGAAGGGCGTGGT
>JBGQLF010001191.1:0-3901 GCA_041499985.1 Gemmataceae bacterium | reverse complement strand
GGCCAATACCAGGTGCCGACCACCTGTCGCTCTTGCCTGGATCCGGTGTGCATGATTGGCTGCCCGGTCGGCGCCATCCATCGCGGCGACAACAAGCAGATCACGATCGAGGACTGGTGCATCGGCTGTGGCTTGTGTGCCAAGCAATGTCCCTATGGGGCCATCCAGATGCATGATCTCGGCCTCATCCCGGAAGATTCGCGGGACTGGCGCTATCTTCCCGCCTCCGCCGTCGGGGAGACGCCCTGGTACGTTCCCAATTTTCGCGACCGGAATTGGATACTCGGCAAGGCGCCCTTTCGGAATCAGCGCGATTTTCAGGCCAGCCTGTTGGCCCACCGAGGTGGCGCAACCTCGTCCAGTGCCCCTCCGCCGGCAGAGGCAGTCTGCTTTCGGTATGCCTTCGTGCTGGCCGCGGAGTTGCTCGAGATCAACAGCCAACTGAAGTTGGAGGTCGCCACCCAGGCGGTCACCCTGCGCGTCTGGCTCAATGGCCAGGAATTGACGACGGACAAGCTTCGCGGAGGCAAGTGCGAATTCCGCTTCCCTGCCACGAGTCTGCCCCCAGCCAGGTCCCCTTCGCCACGACTTCCCCGCGTTGGCGAAGGGACTGGCGCGGGGGTGGACGCTGTTCCCAGCCACGCTTTCGCGCCGTTGCGCCCCGGGCGTAATCTCTTGGCCGTGCAGGTGACTCCGGGGCCGGTGGAAGACGGTCTGCTTCTCCAGGTACGGATGGACGAGATCCGTCGGCCGGCGTTGGCCACGGAGCTGACCGAGGAAATCAACGAGATGCTGGTCACGCATCGGGCCGTGGTCTGTGACCTATGCTGTACCTTGCCGGGCCAGGAGCCGGCTTGCGTCTCGGCCTGCCCGCACGAGGCAGCCATGCGGGTCGACGCGCGCTTCGAGCTGCCCGGACGCCTGCGGGTTGGTTCGAGATCGTGAGCTAGTGCGGGATGAAGGGACCTGTTGTTTAATCGTGGCCACAAGCGTCCTCGCTTGTGGGCTGGTCGAAGTTCATGGCATGCGGCAGCCCACAAGCGAGGACGCTTGTGGCTACGTTGAGCAGCACGTCGTTTGTCCTCACACCAGGAATGCTCGTATCATGCTGATCAACTCCAGCCACAAGCGATGGTTCCTGAGCACCGTGGTCCTGGGGGTGTTGGCCCTGGCCGTGCACGGCTGGCTGGACCGGCGGACCCCGGGTGGATTGACCGGGGGCAGCCCGGCGGGCTTGTGGTATGGTCTCGGCGGCATGGCCTTGCTGGTTTACGCGGGACTATTGGCAGCACGGCGGAAAGTGCCGAGGTGGCGCTGGCTCGGTTCGCGCAAGGTCTGGCTCAAGGGGCATATTTGGCTGGGCCTGTTGAGCACCGTCTTCCTCCTGTGTCACAGCGGGTTCCGCTGGGGTGGCCCGCTGGAGCGACTCCTCTGGCTGTTGTTCAGTGTGACGTTGACCAGCGGTATCGCCGGCTTACTGCTGCAACAGCTTGTGCCCCGCCTCCTGACCACGCAATTGCCCAGCGAAGCTCCCTACGACCAGATTCCGCACCTGTGCGGTGTCCTGAAACGCAAGGCGGATCTCCTGATGAAGACCATCGCGGCGGTCGAGCCGGCCGTGACCGCGCCGGGCCTGGACGCCTCCGCGCTGGACGTCTGTGCCAAGGTGCAGATTCAGGAGTTTCACGAGCATCATGTGCGACCGTTCTTGACTACGGCCTATCGGCGCTCCTCGTTCCTGGCCGACCCGCTCCAGGCCCAAGCAGCCTTCGTCCGGCTGCGTGCGTTGCCGGGTTTCGTCCCGCTCAAGAACGAGGTGGCCCAGCTGGAGCGACTGTGCGACGAGCGCCGGCAGTTGGCCGAGCAAGAGCGCTTGTTTCTCTGGCTGCATGGCTGGTTGTTGCTTCACGTTCCTGTAGCGATCGCCTTGCTGGTTCTGGGTGCCGCCCACGCCCTCGTGGCACTCTACTATTAGGCAAAGTCCAATGCCCCCGCCGTTGCGCGATCCAAAGCTGCTGGGTGAATGGCTGGAACTGGATTACTTCCGCAGGCCCCGCCGTCTCCGCACGCTGCGTTTCTGGCTGACCGTGGCGGTCCTCCTCAAGTGTGTGCTGTTGCTGTTGCTAACCCTGTGGCCGCGGGCGCACGTCCTTTTCCAGGCCGGGCCGGTGGCGACGGCACACATCATGTTTGGGAACACCTGTAGCCAATGCCATACCGAGACGTTTCAGACCGTGGGCCGTCTTCTGCCCAACCAAACTGCCGTGCCCGCGGTGCCGGACGCGGCTTGCAAGCGCTGCCACGAGGGGCCCCTCCACCAGGAGCAGCAAGTTCACCAGCCGAGCTGTGCCAGCTGCCACCAGGAACACCGCGGCCGGCCGACGCTGGCGCGCGTGGCGGATGAGCATTGCACCGTGTGCCACGCCCAGTTGGCGCGCAAAGATGGTGGCCCGCCCCGCTTCCGCAATGTCCACAGCTTTTCCCGGGATCATCCGGAATTCGCCCTGTGGCGTGACCCGCAACCGCGCGATCCGATTAACCTGCGATTCAATCATCAGGTGCACTTGCAGGCGCAAGGGGTCCTCGGTGCGGACGGCCAAGCTGTCAAACTGGACTGCCGCTCCTGTCATCAACCGGATGCCGAACAGCGTTATATGCTACCGGTGCGCTATCCGCAGCATTGTGCGGCCTGTCATCCGCTCTCTGTCCGCCTCCGCAACGACTGGACGGATGAGCGGACCCTTGCGGCGGCGAAGCGCTTCCGCGAAGAACCCGCACCGCATCAAGCGCCGGCAATCGTGCGGGCAATGCTGCGCGAGCGCTTGATGCAGTTTTTTCTGCTCCTCGTAGACGGGCCGGCTGATGCAGACAACCGGGCAGCTGAACGACCACTTCCGGGCCGGTCCCGCGTGGAGCTGGTGCCAGGGGATGAGAATGGATGGGTGAAATACCAACTCAACACGGTCGAGAAACTCCTCTTTGGCAGTGCCGGCAGTTGCCGCTTTTGTCATCTCCCCAAGGAACCCTGGCAACCGCAGCATCTTCCCGATTATCTGCCGACCGAGCAGCGCTCGCGCTGGTTCCCCCAGAGCGTGTTTAGCCACGCTAGCCATCGCCAGCTGATGTGTAGCGCCTGCCACTCCAACGCGGCGGAAAGCCGGCACAGCAGCGACGTGCTTCTGCCCAAGAGCGACTCGTGTCGCCAGTGCCATAATCCCCAGGTCGGGGTGCGAGCCCAGTGCGTCGATTGCCATCGCTATCATGACCGAGACCCGGAACGGAGCTGGCACGGCAAGCTCAGTGTCGGGGAGTGCTTGGGCCGGCCCTGACACTCCGCCGGTCTGGCCGCGCGAGCAGCAGGCGCGCGCCGCTCACGGTTGGTCGAAATAGCCGAGGAGTTCCAAGCGATGACCGGTGACGTGAAAACCCTGTTGCCGCAAGGCTTCCATCAAATCGGGGTCGAGCTGCTCGAGCAGTTGGGGATTGAAAGGCGTGGCCAAATCACGGACTTGACCAGTCTTCAAACAGCGAAGATGATAATGGGCATCGCTCCGGCAATCGTACCGAGCGGGGCCTTCGGCGTCCGCAAGCTTGGCGGCCAAGCCGGCGTCCACGAGAGCTTCCAGCGCTTTGTAGACCGTGGCCAGGCTGATGTTCGGAAGGTGCCGGCGCACGGCGGAATAGACCTGATCAGCCGTCGGGTGCAGGTCCACCGAGCGCAAGTAAGCAAACACGGCGGCCCGTTGACGCGTGAAGCGCCAACCCGCCTTTTCCAGAGCGTGGCGGAGATCCACGTCCCCGAGTTCAGAAGATGTCGTCTCCGGGTGTACTGCACTCATTGTACTGTCAAGGTAGGAACTGCTGTGGGAAGCGTCAAGAGCGTGTCTCAGGCGCTCGACCG
>JBGQLF010001190.1:0-3903 GCA_041499985.1 Gemmataceae bacterium | reverse complement strand
GCCTTGCGGGGGGGGTTTGTTTTTTTTTGTTTGGGTTTGTTTTGCGTCTACCGTTTGTGTCGTGATTTTGTATACGGCGCGCGGCCCCCCCGATGTTTTTAAACCCCCCCCGCCACAATGCTCTTACCTGCCTTTGAACCGGGCCTACCGGTGTCCCCGGGTAACAGTGTCGCCACCCCCGTTTTGCCCTCGTTTGCACTGAAGGGGTACGAACCAAGGAGAAGCACTCATGGCGGCATCCCACGATCGACGGATCGCCCGCGAGCTGGCAGCACGCTGTTCGGCAGCGCTCCAGATCCTGCTGGAGGCGTATACCCATGCACGGAATCGGTACGCCAATGTCTGGAACTTTGCGGCCCCACTCGCGCATCTTCAAGAGGCGGGACTTGCCAAAGAGGACCTGCACTGGTTGGTGCGGAGCGGCTATCTGCAACAGAAGACCGAGACAACGGCCCACGGTGATCGTCGGGCCACTCGCGGTGACAAGCGGCGGCACCGGAGGAAGAAGATCTGCGTGGTACTGACCGAGAAGGGCGCCCGCTGGTTGGGCAAACTCCGCAAGGGTCTGGGCCACCAGCGGCCGGTGCGGCCCAAGACGCCAACCTACGATCCCGATGAGCGGGAGCTGCGCGTCGGAGTACTGGTACTCAAGCGTTTCCGCCAGCCGGCCCCGCGCCAGGAGCCAATCCTGCACCGGTTTCAGGAGCGAGGCTGGCGAGGTTTGATCGACGATCCCCAGCCGCCAAGACCGGGGATCAACCGCAAGAAGCGCCTACACGAGACGATCCATAACCTGAATCGGTACCAAACCTATCCGCTGATCCACTTCTTCGGAGATGGCAGCGGACGGCGCCTTGGGTGGGAATGGACGCGCTAAAGCCACCCCAGAGCTACCGCAAAGAAAAGATTGACAAGGCCACCGGGTAGGAAAATGATGTTTACACTCGCTCATATGAAGGAACCGTCACGCATCGAACGGATGGCTCCTGTGCCCAAGTTTCAGGTGATGGCCCAGCTGCTGGGGTTTTGACCAGTATTACCGCCAAGCGGGGGCTTTGTGCCGAACTGATTAACCGGGAGCTATAGCAGCTCCGCTGTGCCATTCATGGCGCAGGGGAGCTCTTCTCGTTGAAATCCAGCACGGCTTCGGCGCCCACTCGGCTTCCATGCGGAGGGAAGATTCTAGCCGACAGTAGCAAGCAAAGGGGGCCGGTGAGGTTCCACGAGCAAGCAGAGTTCCTCACCGGCCCAACCTCGCCACGGCGGCTGGTCTGCGCACCGGGGGCGAGTGTGTTCTCATTATGGCCGCAGACCGGCTCCTCGCAAGGAAATTCCCAACGTGGGAAGGGCGACGGGCTCCTTCTGCCACGGAGATCCACGGCAAGCTGAGGCTCCATGATGAAAGGGAATTCCCATGCCCGAGATTACTCCCAACGCAACGGTCTGCAGCGCGGGGGCACGAAGAGTATGCGGTTTTTCCGGCGATGGGGACGTGCGCGCGTTTGTGGACCGCTGCATGGCCAACGACTTCGCCCCGATGACGGAGTTGTGTGGCCTGATCGAGGCAGTTGCCCTGGGGCCGATCAAGAAAGTGCTGCGGGCCAACAATCTGGGAGCGGAATCGGCCAACGATGTGGTGCAGGAACTCCAGGTACTCGCCCTGAAAGCAGGCTCGGATTTCCTGAGCCACTTCCGGGGTACGACCGAGGCGGATCTCCGCAAGTACCTACGGGGCGTGGCGCACCATCTTGCGTGCAAGTGGCTGCGGAAGTGGCAGCAGCCCCCGCATGGTGAGAGCAGCGTCCTTGAGTCCGTCCGGGCAACCGACCGGGAAGGACCGACGGAGGCGCAAGTCTTCGCTGTCCTCAATGAACTGTACGACGTGATGTGTGAGAGGGACCGCCACAAACTGGAAACGATCCAGTGGATGCTGCACGGTCGTCTCATCGGTCAGCCGTCCGCAGGTTCTCCGCCCGAAGCGGTTTCCAAACGGACGTTGCAGCGCTATTGCCTGGAACTGCGGCGCAAGTACGGTGACCGTATCTGAGCGACTGGCGCCGAGCTTGAACTGAGCCCGGCGCTAGGCGAATAGGTTTGGCCACAATAGCAAGCTCCAGGTAGCCAAAAGGAATTCGCAACCCCCCCCATTTTTTCTGACGCGAATTGCCCGGTTTTTGGTAACTAACTAATAGAGACGTGAAGAGGTCCACGAATGCGAGACACCTAGTTCAGCCGGGGAGGTTGCGCGGCGGTCAGCGTCAGCGACGAGGCCGGACCGGCTGGGAGTTGGCGGCTTTCTCCAAACGCAACCCGGCAGTTGCGCAAAGGTTACTGCTTGGCCAACGCCTCTTCGGCAGGAATCGCTGCTTGCTCCGATCTGGAAGGCGTTTTATCGCCTCTTGGAACCCTCCAGCTCCGCGAACAGGGAGACGCCACATGAACGGTGCGATACATGCGAAGCTCGCCGAGGCTCTGTCAAGTTATAAATCATATATCTATTGGTGTCTTCTTGTCGCCCTTCTCCCGATCGGCTCGGTCATCGCATACACGAGTGCGATTGCCCTGCACCGCTGGATCTACCAGGGCAAGCACTCTCAATCGTCAAGCGGCGATTCCCCATTGTCCATTCCGGAGCAAGATCTCAATCTAGGCCGAGTCTACGAGACGAACGCTCTTACGCACCAATTTCGAGTCACGAACGTCACCAATCAGCCAGTCACGATCGCGAGGTTCCTGAGAACCTGCGAGTGTCTCGGCATCACGCCTGATGCCGAGGTAACGATCCAGCCTCAGGACACGAAAACGTTTGGCGTTCGCCTAAAACTGCTTTCCGGCGGTCGTTACGCGAGCCCCCTGGATGGCGAACCGTTCCGGGTTCGGTTTAGCGCCGTTTACTCGACGGAGGACCAGGCCGAGCAAGTGGAGGATTGGACATTGAATTGCGTGATTGTTCCGACGATCCGGTTCAGCCAGCCGGTGATCCGAATAGGAACCCAATCGCAGCGGCAGGCGCTCATCGAACAGTCCCTGGATCTCGAAGCGATCCATGACATCGGGTCCATCGACTGCGAGGCACCTGATCACTGGGCGGTTCAGATTGTGCAGGAGCAGAGCGGTTCGTCGTCGCAAAAGTTCCGGATAAATGTCAGGTCTCACGGCAAGCTGATCCGCAGACAAGTTGAGGATGTGCTGCGACTGACTCCCTTGACACTGCGAAATGAGCAGCTGCCAACCAAGGAACTTAGGATCGTCGGTGACGTTGTCCGAGACATCGTCGCATTTCCTGAGGAGATTCACTACGGTCTGCGACGGTGCGGCACGGCTGCTAGGGAAGTGGTCTGTCTCCGCTCGCTCACAAACGGGAAGTTCATCGTCCGGACTGTGACATCGGTGAACAAAGATCTCGAAATCTCATGCATGGGGGCAGAGACCATGAACTGCCTCTATTCATTCGAGATGCGCTTCACGAAACCAGGCGATCAGCAGGCAATTGCAGAGTTCGTCATCCAAGAGGAGGATGGTACGGAGTATCCAATTACGATCTCCATCCGCTACCAGGGGTCCGAGACCTTTTGAGGAAGACGGTGTTCAATGGTTTTGGGGCACATGGGCCATGATCTGGGGCACCTGGGAGAATTTCTTCCATGCGTGGAGCTGTCTGGGTTTCTGCGTTCCTGGCAATAGGACTCGTTCCTCTCTCTCGAGCGGCTAGCCAACCTCCCGCGGAGAAGGCTACAGCCTTAGCCGCAGCGCGAAAGCGTGAGGAATCGGTGAGAACCCTGGACGTAGCCCTTCACGACGGTAGTTATGATTCCTACTATGCTAGAGGCTAATGGCGCGCAGGAGTACCTCGGCCGACGCACCCGCGTGGCTGGCTCACGGCGGGATCCTTCTCGGCCCTTG
>JBGQLF010001189.1:0-3906 GCA_041499985.1 Gemmataceae bacterium | reverse complement strand
TGGGTTGCCGGCCCCCTTTCCCGTTTTTAAACTTTTTTTTTGGGGGGGGGCTTGCCGGGCACGCCCCCCCTGTATAGGGCGCCGCGCGGGGGGGTGCGTATCGGGGCACGCGACGCACCCTACTACTGACTACTGATGAAAGATCCCTGGCAACCCCACCTCCAGCTTGGCCTTGTCCACTTCATGGCGTTTCCCGAATGCCTGGCCGGTGAGGGACCGCAATTTGAGACGCTGTGCGAAATCTGTCAGGACCCGTTCTTCGAGGCCGTCGATGTCGGGCCGATGAACGACGCTGCCCAGCGGCGTGAGTGTGCTGCCCTGCTCCGCGATTGCCAGATGACGGTGACCTTCGCCTGCCAGCCTTTGCAACTGCGCCAAAACCTCGACCTGAACGCGGCCGACAAGGCGCAGCGGAAACAAGCGAGCGAGGCGATCCTCAGCTGCCTGGAGCAGGCGAAGGAACTGGGAGCGACCCGGTTGGCGCTGCTGAGCGGCAAAAACGTCGCGGCCGCGGAACGCCCCGCCGCGCTGGACTGCTTGATCCACTCGCTGTGCCAGATCTGCCAGGCGGCCCGCGATCGGGTGGGGCTGCCGGTCGTGCTGGAGATTTTCGATCACGATATCGATAAGAAGGCTTTGATTGGTCCTTGCGCTACCGCGGCGGCCCTCGCCAAGGCAGTGCGGCGTGACTTTCCGGACTTCGGTCTGCTGCACGATCTCAGCCATATCTATCTCTGCCATGAGGAGCCGGCACAGCACTTCCCGCTGATCCGCGAGCATCTCGTCGCCATGCACATGGGAAATAGCGTCCTGGACCGGTCCCACCCGCTGTTCGGCGACACCCACCCGCTGTTCGGCATGCCGGGTAGCGACAGCGATGTGCCCGAGCTGCGCGAATTCATCAAGGTGTTGTTCGACATCGGCTATCTGCGGCCTGGACGCCGGCCGGTGTGCGGCTTCGAAGTGAGGACTCCTACTGGGGTCAGTCCGCGGACGGCCATCGCCAACATGAAGCGGACCTGGCAAAAGGCATGGTGGACGCTGTAGGAAGGACATCCCGGACCCGACACGCAGAGAAGAGAGGATAGTTCTCAGTGTGCGCTAGGGCAGGCCATGCCAACGGTACTATGGGTTGGTCGTTACCGCTTTTTCTTCTTCAGCAACGAGGGAGAGGAACCGCCACACATCCATGTCAAAGCCGGTGCTGACGAGGCCAAGTTCTGGCTGCACCCGGTAGAGCTCGCGGCCAACTACGGCTTCAAGGGACGTGAATTGAACCGAATCCAATGGCTGGTCGAAGAGAATCAGGACGAACTCTTGGAGGCATGGAATGAGTACTTCATCGCGTAAGCAGCCGAAGGCGCAGAGCCCAAAAATCAAGCGGCCACGAGCTTATGTGCCGGTCACGGCTCTCGCCAAGGCCGTCGAATTCGATGCCGAGATGATGCGGGTTACCTTCATGGACGGGCGCGTGCTCGGTGTGCCGCTGGTTTGGTTCCCGACCCTGCATGCAGCGACGCCGAAGCAGCGGACGCGGTATGAGATCGGCGGGGGCGGCATCAGCTTGCACTGGCCGGATCTAGACGAAGACTTGTCGGTGGCTGGTTTAATGGCAGGGGTGGACCCGCGGTCGGCCTGAAGCAATCCGGGCGAGTTTGTTGAAGACGAGCGGACGGTCCTCGCAGACGGCAAATGGACTTAGATGGCCGCGAAATGCCGAGAGGTTGGGTCTGGGCCAAGGACCAGTGCGTCGAGTCCGTGAAGGCGCACCGAACCGCGAACCATCGCCCCACAGAGACGGTGCCCGCGAACAAGGCGGCGGGGCTGGGCCGCTCCCGCCGCCGGCATTCGCATCGGTTCGCTGCGTCGGTCACCGTGCGGTCAAGGCTTCTCCGGCAGCGGCGTCTCAGTAGCAATAATCTTTTCAGCTTATTGGATGAAGAACTACACCGAATGCACAAAGAACTCGGCAGTTCAACTCTGACGACCCACTAGATCGGAACCCAGGGGTTGCCATCGAGGACGCCGATCGTGCTGGTGCTGTCCAGGTACAGCACGCCTAGGTTGTAGACGTCAGCGCCAAAGCCAGCGGGGGCGGTATTCCCGGTGATACTGCTGGAGTTTTTGACCGTCAGCGTGCCGACGCCGCTCCAGATGCCGCCCCCGCCCTCCGTGGCGGAGTTACCGGACAGGGTGCTGCCGCTGACCGTCAGCGTGCCGACGTTCGAGATGCCGCCGCCCCTCGAGGCGGAGTTGCCGGACAGGATGCTGCCGCTGACCGTCAGCGTGCCGCCGTTCTTTATGCCGCCGCCGGAGATGGCGGAGTTACTGGACAGGATGCTGGTGCTGACCGTCAGCGTGCCGACGTTGAAAATGCCGCCGCCGTAGCCACTCGCGCCTGTGGCGGTGTTGCCCGACAGGATGATGCTGCTGACCGTCAGCGTGCCGTTGTTCAAGATGCCGCCGCCGTTGCCGTTGACCACGCCGTTGCTGATCGTCAGGCCGCTCAGGGTGGCTTTCGCTCCATTGCCCACCTCGAACACCCGCGAGGCCTTGTTGCCGCTGACCGTCAAATTGCTGGCGCCCGGCCCAGCGATGGTTATGCTATGTTTGATGAGCAGCTCGCCGCTGGTCAGGGTGATGGTCCGAGCCGAGCTGAAGTACGTGGAGTCGAAGCCGATGGTGTCGCCGTTGTGGGCGGCGGCGATCTCGGCCCGCAGCGAGAAGGCGCCGCTGTCCAGGTTGTTCAGGACCGTCAGCGTGCTGGGCACCCAACGGTCCTCCAGCGCTTCGAGCGTGGGCCGTAAGGTGGGCCGCACGGCGGGTGTGTTCCTTCGGGACGCAGGCCGGGGTGACAGGCCCAGGTGGTTTGACAGCCAGTGAGTGAATGACATGGTTCGAGTCTCCATTTCAAGGTTGGCCCGTGATACAATAAAAACGCCACCGATCCCAGCACGCAGACCGGACGCCGGGGCGATGCCAGGCCGTTAGAAGCTTCAGCTTGGCGGCGAAACTCACCGGCTTTTTCTTGAGCTGTTAGTTCCACGCGTTCGGTAAGCCCACGTGGAACGGAATTCATGCCCGTTTCTTTTTTGCGGTAGGGAACGGAATCAATTCCGATCTACGGCGCCGGCTTCTGGGCCACCGGCGTGGCGTCCCAGAGCTTCACCGTGCCGCCCGCCGCGCCGCTGGCCAGGCGCTGACCGTCCGGGCTGAAGGCCACGCCGTTGTCATACCCGCTGTGCCCCTCTACGGTGAGGAGTTCCTGGCCGGTCTGCGCATCCCATACTTTCACCGTTTTGTCGCTAGCAGCACAGACCAGACGCTTGCCGTCCGGGCTAAAGGCCAAGCCGGTGCATGAGGCGGTGGGCAGCTTGAGGAGTTCTTGGCCGGTCTGGGCATCCCACACCCTTACACGTCCCCCAGAAGAGCCGGCCAGGTGTTTGCCGTCGGGGCTAAAAGCCAAGCGATGCACTCGGGAGGTAAGCCCCTTAATGGTGAGGAGTTCCTGGCCGGTCTGCGCATCCCACAGCTTCACTTCCCCCTGGCTTGGCAGAAAGGTACCCGTACCGCCTGCCAGGCGTTTGCCGTCCGGGCTGAAGGTCACGCTGTGGACATGGTTGATGTCCTTGAGAGTGAGCAGCTCCTGACCGGTTTGTGCATCCCACACCTTCACAGAGCCAGGGCCTTGCCCACCTGCGCTGCCGCTACGAGTCGCCAGGCGTTTGCCGTCCGGGCTGAAGGCCAGGCTGCTGTTGCCGCGGCCAGCGAGGCCATCGTGCTCGAGGCTGAGGAGTTCCTGGCCAGTCTGCGCATCCCACACCTTCACCGTCTTAGAATCAGTGGCCAGGCGCTTGCCGTCGGGGCTGTAGGCCACACTCCCGATTGATCGCGTATCGTCATCCT
>JBGQLF010001188.1:0-3907 GCA_041499985.1 Gemmataceae bacterium | reverse complement strand
GAAGCGGGTCAGGAACTTCTTCATGGTTACCTCACTTTGCAAGGTCAGGGAAACGTCTGGCGCCCTCGCCGGGGGATCGAGGCGGCCTCGTTCCCTTGCCTGGTAAGACGGAAACCGCTGCGAGCTGACTCGCGCCCGCGCGTGTTTTTTCTCGAAACGCCAAGATACCGTTTTTGCGCTCGATCGGTTTCCTGCTTGCATTTGCACTCCGCGACGGAAATGATGCGGGACGCTCAGCCGGCTCTTGGAACTGTCTCTGGGAGTGTGCCCACGGCTGTTCCTTGGGCTCTGCGCGGAGGATTTTCGATGATGCGCCAAAGGGGTCTGTGGCTGGCGGTGACGGTAGTAGGCGTGTTCTTAGGAGGGTTGACGGCGAGCGTCGGGGCCGAGGACAAGGCGGCGAGCGCCAGCGGAACCTGGAAAGGGACGCTCATGCGGCCGGATGGGCAGACGAATGAGTTCACGCTCAAGCTGAAACAGGACGGCAACAAGCTGACCGGCGTCCATATCGGTGGACCAAACAATCAGGAGGGGCCGATCAACGAGGGCACGATCAAGGATGGCACCCTATCGTTCAACGTGACCCGGGAACGGGACGGGCAAAAGATCACGCTCAAGTACGGTGGCAAGCTGGCCGGGGACGCAATCAAAGGCAAGATCGATGTCAACTTCAACGGCCAGGAGTTCACCCTCGACTGGGAAGCCAAGCGGGAGGCGGCGAAGAAGTAATCGCTTCGGCGAAGCCCTGGTCCGATCACCGATCGGGGCTTCGCTAGGTTTGAGGTCCGCCATCTCAGTGTTTGGCCCGTCGCCGAGGTCAGGACTTTGCCTGAGACTTCCCACCCTGGTCTCGGTGAGGAGATTACTGGGCAGCTAACTTCGCGACCCAGGCGGCATGCTCCGGAGTCGCCAGGCCTTGGCGCAAGACTTCCAGCACGCGCGGCGTGTCTTGTCGGAGGAAGGCGGCCGGATCCAGCCAAAGGCCCGGGAATACTTCCGAACGAAGGATGCCATCTGGCCCGGGAGCCAGCGGCTCAAATTTGCCCTGGCGCAGAACGAACCACAGCACGCGCGCCTGCCGCAGGGCGATGACCACATACTCCTTGACTCCGGCCCGTTCGTAATCGGCTTTCTTACTGTGCAAGTCGTAGGCTTCCGTGCTCGAGCCGACCTCGCCGATCCATTCCGGTGGGCCTTCCAGGTATCCTGCCGCATTGACGTGGGTCTGGCCTCCCTTCTCGGGCGCCACGATCAGATGGCCATCGGGTTGCGGTTCGCTGTCGGGTCCGAGAATGGTGGTCGTGTTGTCATACATCTCGACTCCCGGAGTCGCCACCTCATACATCGACAGCCAGCCCATCAGCTTGCCGTGCATGCGGCCGTGACGCGGCTTGGCGGGTGAAGGCATGTAGACAATTCCTCCAATGAGTTCTGCCCGCGTGTTTTCGGGCATCGCCTCGTAGCGCGCGTGAAACGTCTGCTGGTCGAGGTGATCGCCCATTTCCAGCGGCGGCAAGAAGACTTCTGGAGCGATCGGCTCAACGGGACGTTGAACAGGACGGCTGATACTGGCCATCATGGGTCTCCGCTCACAAGGGACAACGAACGCAAAATGAGCCGCGGGCATCCGCAGCAGGGCGATGGGCGCTGCCGCTGCGTTCTCCGAACCGAATCCCGCAGCCTGAAAACCTCCGCTATCATACCGGACATCGCGTTGACCGAGGAAGACTGGTTTGCGCCTGGCTGCTGGCCAGTTGATTCAGTCGGCGTCCGTTCATCATTCACCGTGGCGTCACGGCGATCATGTCGAGCGTCACGCTCTTGCCCGCCATCCCCACGCCGGGCACACGCGCCTTGGAAGCTGAGGGTGGCCGCTTGGGATCGTAAAATTCCGGACGAATCTCATTCAACTTGCGATCGGCCACATCATCGGAGACATAATAAGTCGCCTTGACGAGGTGCCGCATATCGCCGCCCGCCTGTTGCAAGATCTGCTTCAGCGACGCGAAGATTTCGCGAATTTGCGCTTCGCCGTCCTGGGATTTGTTGCCGTAAAGCCCGGAGATGTAAATCCTTTTGCCGTGCTGGATCCGTGCCACGCGACTGAACACCGGCGAGGCGGTCATGCCGGGCGGCGTGAGATAGCTTACCGCTTCGGTCGCTGTACCGGACGCGGCAGGATTCGCGGCGGCGATCAGCTCAATCTCGATGGGAAGACTTGATTTCCACTCCACGAAGACCAGCGGCGGCACCGTTTCGCCCTCGTATAGCTTGGCGATTTCTGTCTCCACGATCCGGACATCGCTCATCGGTTGCAGGAAGGCCTTCAATTGCACCACCTCCGCGCGGCTAAGCCCGAAGTGTGCCAGGGTCGCATGCAGACTCTTGATGGTGGCGCGCGTGGCTTCGGCGAGAGTTCCCTTTTCAGCCTGGCCGGCCACGTAGACGGCGCCGCCCGTGGGCAAGACAGCGACGTGGGCCAGCTCACGCTTTCCCGGGAGGGTAGCACCATGCACGCGCTGTACCGTTTTGCGATCCGCAGCGTTGGCCACAACGGCGACGGCGTCCAGAGCCACCAGTGCCTCCGGATCGGCCAACTGACCGACCACAAAGCTGACCGCGGGTTGGACCTGGCCGGTAAAGCGCTTGGCGAAAGCCTGGTGGATCTTGTCCACGACTTCGGTCTGGGCCACGTACACGTTGACCTTGACCACCTGGTCCAGGCCGGATCGAACCTCCTTCAGGACCAGGGCCAGGTTATCGAGGACTTGCTCGATTTGTCGCGGTGCATCCCCTTTACCCACGAGCTCTCCCTTTGCATCCAGCGGCAGTAACTGGGCCGTGTGCGCCAGGGCCGTGGGATCGACGACAACCGCCAGTGAGGATCCCGTCGAGCGATTGGGTTCGATCGAGCGGAGACCGGCCTCCTTGGGCGGCTGACTGAAGGCAAGCCCCGTCTCAAGCAGGAGAGCGAAGAGACCCAGCGCAGTCGTACAAGTTCGCATGATGATTCTCCTCCAATGGTGAGTGACCGACGGCAATCTTCGAAATCACGGTAGGGATATCGCCTCCGCTACTCGTCGGCCACCCGCGTGTGACTCGCGTCATTGTACTCGCTCGGTTCATCGTAGCTCGCGTGTTCTCCGAGCAATAGACTGGTTTGGGTCGTTGGGATTGCTCGTTGTGCGGAGGCGGAGGCCGGTATGAAAACCAAACCCCGAATCGTCGTGGTCGGCAGCCTGGTCTTCGATTTCGTCGCCCGGGCAGAACGCCTACCTAAAAAGGGCGAAACCGTCCTGGGCACTGGCTTCGGCATGTTTCCCGGCGGCAAGGGCGCCAACCAGGCGGTTCAGGCCGGCCGGCTCGGCGCCGAGGTGTACCTGATCGGGCGCGTGGGCACGGATTTCCTGGGCGAGCGGTTAATCACCAGCCTCCAGGCGAGCGGCGTGCATACCGACTTCATTACTCGCGATGCCTCCGTAAACACGGCGGCGTGTTGCATTCATGTCGACAGCCAGGGCCACAATGCCATCATTATTGTCCCCGAAGCGAACGCGGCTTGCTCCCCGGCCGACGTGGATGCCGCCCAGGAAGTGATCCGCTCCGCCGATTTGCTCCTGTGTCAGCTGGAGATCGCTCTCCCGACCGTGGCCTACGCCGTACACGAAGCGGCGACCCACGGCGTTCCAGTGATCTTGAATCCTGCTCCCGCGCTGCCGCTCCCTGAGGGGTTGTTGTCCCAGGTGACGATCCTGACGCCCAACGAGACCGAGGCCGAGTTTTTCTCGGGTCTGCCCCTCCCCAGTGCGGCGTCGGCCGAGCCGCTGCGGCAGGCGTGGGCGTCGGAGGTTTCGCATCGGCTGCTGGAGCGGGGCCCCCGGATGGTCATTCTGACATTGGGCGAGAG
>JBGQLF010001187.1:0-3908 GCA_041499985.1 Gemmataceae bacterium | reverse complement strand
GCCGGATGCCGCGCGCGAGCGACTTCTGGAGGACTGACTGATGACTCCCGGCGAAGTGTTGGTGGCGGCCCCCACTATGTCATTGATGGGCGCAACGGAACGATCTTAGCCAAGCGCTATGAGCAGTAGTACAAGCCAGAAACGATGTCCAACTGACGCGTACGGTCGAGGAAACGGAATGGCCGGCTGGAGCGCACGTCTGGATCCAGCCGACCTCGAGTCCTGTCTTCACTTCTTTACTCTCGCCTGGGCGCGGATTAAAATGGCCGATCGTTTGCACAGGGTCCACGAGACTCCTCGGCGAGGCGGTCATGGCATCGGAGCGCAACATGGTGTCGCAGCGCGAGCAGCATCTCCAAGAGGTGGTTCTGGCCTATCTGAAGGCGGTCGATGCCGGCCAGGCGCCCGATCCGCAGCAGCTGCTGGCCAACCATCCGCAGCTGGCGACGGAATTGGCGGCGTTCTTTGGCGATCAGGAGCGTGTGCAGCAGTGGGCGCAGGCATTGCGGCCCCTTCCCGAGGCTTTGCGGGCGGAGGCCGTGGCCGCCAAGCTGAGCATGCTGGCGGAGACGCCCACGGTTCCCCCCGATGGTCTGAAAGCACAGAGATCCGAAGACACCACGACGGATACGTTGCATGGCGAGAACGAGCACGCCGACTTCTGCGCTCTGCTGGCGCCGCCGCAGGGACCCGACGAGCTTGGCCGGTTGGGGCCTTATCGCATCGTGAAGGTACTTGGCCGGGGCGGCATGGGGCTGGTCTGTCTGGCTCACGACCCGCAGCTGGAGCGGTTGGTCGCCCTCAAGGTCATGTTGCCTGTTTTCGCCGCCAGCGCTTCGGCCCGCCAGCGCTTCCTGCGCGAGGCCCGCGCTGCCGCTGCCTTGGAGCATGATCACATTGTCCCGATTTACCAGGTGGGCGAAGATCGCGGCATTCCGTTCCTGGTCATGCCCTTCCTCAAGGGAGAGCCGCTGAACCAGCGGCTGCTGCGTGAGCATATCCTGCCATTGCCGGAAGTCTTGCGCATCGGCCAAGAGACAGCAGACGGACTGGCGGCGGCGCATGCGCGCGGCCTGATCCATCGCGACATCAAGCCGGGCAATCTCTGGCTGGAAGGCGAGCGGACCCGCGTCAAGATTCTGGATTTCGGACTGGCCCGTAGCATGGGCGAGCAGGCCCGGCTGACCCAGAGTGGAGCGATCCTTGGGACCCCGGCCTATATGGCACCCGAGCAGGTCGAAGGCAAGCAGATTGATCCCCGCTGTGACCTGTTCAGCCTCGGCTGTGTGCTCTACCGGCTGTGTACGGGGGAGCTGCCCTTTAAGGGCACCGACACGATCTCGACCCTTTTCGCAGTTGCCACTCATCACCCGCCGGCTCCTCACGAAGTCAATCCGGAGAGCGTCCCTCAGGAACTCTCCGACCTGATCATGCGGCTGCTGGCGAAGAAGCCCGAGGACCGCCCTGCTTCGGCCCGTCTGGTCGCGGATACTCTGGTGGCCCTGGGGCAACGACTATCCGCGGAGTCCAAGGCACGGCGCTCCGCAGCCACCTCGGACCCATCGACGGCACCAGCGGTCGAGCCTGCGGAGCCAAGCAGCGATCGGACACTCCGTCTCCCCATCCCTCCTCGTGCTCCAGTTGCCCGGTCACGGCCAATGCGGCGCAGGCTCTGGAGGATCGCTAGTGCCGTCACGGGACTGCTTGTAATTCTCGTGCTGGCCGGCCTCTCCGCTCTGCGAGACTCAGGAGTTTCCAAGGAGGCAGGTCCGCAGCCCGCACCGGTGGGCCAGGAACCGATCCCGCCGGTCGCCCACTCCCGGCCGATCGACGGCTTGCGGCGTGAGACCCACGTCCCCGCGGCCTGGGGCAACACCGCGGAAGCGGTCGTGGCACTGATCCCCGCAGAGCAGGCCGGGGACGGTGGGTTCTGGAGCGTGGCCTTCAGTCCGGATGGTCAGACGCTGGCTTTGGGAACAGATGCAGGCCCCATCCAGCTCTGGGACATCGCGAAGTGGAAAGAGCACAGCATCTTGCGCGGTCACACCGGCAGCGTTGGGGAACTCAAGTTTTCACCGTCCGGCCGCTACCTGGCCTCCGCCGCTGGGGCACCGGGCCGGGCACGCCACGATGCCACCGTAAGGCTGTGGGACATGGAGAAGGGCGAGGAATCGGATCGCCACCATGCGCTCTACTGCACCCGAACCGTCGCCTTCAGTCCAAATGGCAGCCTGCTGGCGACAGGGGCGATGGGGCTGGGAGTTCTCTCCGCGGGCGCGAGGCTGTTCGACATCAGCTCGGCAGGCAAGTTAAACGTACAAACTTGGCTGGAGGACAGCGGCTTCGCCGTCGCCAGCGTGACGTTCCACCCGGATGGCAAGATTCTCGTGGCATCGGCACACAACCGACAGATCAATCTCAGGTTCTGGGACAGCGCCACCGGAGACAAGCTCGCGGTGCCGGCCGGTTTCGGCGCCACGTTCGACCACCACGCGCTCTGCTTTAGCTCGGACGGGAAGTGGTTCGCTGCCGCCGACTACTATCAGCCCTATGCTTTTCTTTTAGACATAGATCGGCCGGACGCCTTCCCCCGCAAACTGCTTCCGCTGGACAAAGTTGCGTCCAGCGGCCCCAACAATCCCTTTCTTCTGGCCGACGTCGCCTTCAGCCCGGACAGCAGCTCCTTGGCAGCCGGCTACGAAGACGGGAAGGTTCGCTTCTGGGACCTGCGCGCGGGCCGAAAGGAAAAAAAGACAATTCAGGTGATTACCCCCGGTAAGCAGGTCTGGCGGATCGCCTACAGTCCAGAAGGGCGGCACCTGGCTGTCCTCGTCGACGGCACGGTGTACATCCTCCGCCTGACTGCGAGTGGCTCGGATGCCGTGCCGGAACCGGTCGCGAAACCAGTTGCTGCCGGGCCGGCTAAGAGCGCTGCCGATAGCTCCACGGCTGTCCTCCGCTCCCACACGGGAACCATTCTCTTCCTCAAGTACAGTCCAGACGGCAAGTATCTGGCGACGGCCAGCAAGGACAAGACGGTAAAACTCTGGGACGCCGTGACAAGGCGCCAGGTGCGGGAATTGGCCGGGCATACGGATGAGGTTTCTTGTGTCGCCTTCAGTCCGGACAGCCAACGGCTCGCCTCCGCCAGCAAGGACGGGACGGTCCGCTTATGGGAAGTAGCTACGGGGAAGGAGCTGCGTACCTTGCGGGGCTCCAAGCCGGGCTTCTCCCTGGTTTCCTTCAGCAATGACGGCAACCTCCTGGCAGGAGGCGGTCTCGACAGGACCGTGTGGCTTTGGGACTTGCGCGCCCAGAGCGAAGGCCGCAAGGTCGGCGAACATCGAAATGTCCTCCACTCCGTCGCCTTTGCTCGGGATGATCAGACCCTGGTGACAGGAGGTTGGGATATGACTGTGCGGCTTTGGGACCTGGCCAGCGGCCAGCAGCGCCGCTTGCCCCTGGCCGCAAATCGTGCTTGTTTCTCGCGCGATGGGGGCACGTTGTTCGTCAGCACCTTTCAAAGCGGCACTCTGCGCCGGTTCGACACACGTACCTGGCAGGAGCAGGGTGCGGCCGTGGATATCGATGCGTATTATTGCGACTTCATGGCCCTAAGCCACGACGGGCGATGGCTGACCCTGACCGGCCACAATAGTGCCGGCTACGTCTTTGTCGTGGACGTGAGCGACGCCCAGCACCCCGTAATCACCGCGCAGAAAAAGAATTTGGGGATCGGGGCCGTCACATCGATCAGCGGCGACGGCAAGACGCTGGCCTACTGCAGTCCACGCGATGAGCAGGCGGTGGCCGTGAAGTTTCTCGATCTTCCCTCGATGGCCCCACGTTAGAGAGTCGTTAATTATTGAATGGTTCAAACCCGGGTGGCACGCCCTGAGTCTTCGAAG
>JBGQLF010001186.1:0-3909 GCA_041499985.1 Gemmataceae bacterium | reverse complement strand
TCAGAGTCTCTGGACCGTGAGACCCCCATCGACAAGGATCACCTGCCCCGTTGAATAGGGAAGATCGCCGCGGGCAAGCATCGCCACGGCCCGGCCAACGTCCTGAGGAGTGCCCCACCTCCTCTGAAGCGTGAGACCCTCGCTGAACAGACGGTCGTACTTTTCCGCAACCCCCGCGGTCATGTCGGTCCTGATAATGCCGGGGCGCACCTCGAATACCGAAATCCCCTTCTCGGCCAGGCGCGTCGCCCACAGCAGGCTGGCCATGCTCAGCCCGGCCTTGGAGATGCAGTACTCTCCGCGGTTGATCGAGGCGACCGTCGCGGACATGGAAGAAATGAAGATGATGCACTTTCCCGCGGGTTGCTCCGATTCGAGCATGAACCGGGCAGCTGCCTGCGTGAGGAAGTACGGTCCGCGCAGGTTGATGCGCACCACCCGGTCAAAGCTCTCCGGCGATGCCTCCAGGATGTCCTTCCTCTCCTTCGGCGCCACACCCGCGTTGTTTCCGCCGGCGTCAAACGTCAGCGCGACCACCTTGTCAGTCGTCGGCAGCTTCGTCCACTCAGCCCCGGCCAGCGACGCCGGCAGGCCGCTCGGGCTTGGCGTCGGCGTCTCGCCTGACGGAACGAGACGCCGGGCGCCGGAGTAGTCCGCGATGACCGGCATCGTGTTGAGCGGCACCTCCTCCACCCCGTAGCCAGGCGATGGCGAATCGATGACGCGACCGGCACCGGAATAGATCGCGACGTGATACGCGACACCACCGCTCGAGAAGAAGACAAGATCACCCGGTTGGAGGTTCGTCCGGGCCACCGCGACCCCGACCTTCGACTGCGGGTCTGCGTCGCGCGGAACCGCTACTCCATTCGACTTGAAAAGCAGGTGAACCAGCCCGGAGCAATCGAAGCCGAAGCCCGAGGTCCCTCCCCACAGGTAAGGGAGCGACCGAAACGTGCGCGCGGCGGTCGCAATGGCCGCTCCGGTCGTGAACGCCGGGAGTGGTGAGGCAGCGCTGGCCGCGACGGACATGACCTGGGCCCCGGGAAGGCCGACGGTGTAGCTCGCGGCGTCTTGGGCGAGTATCGGCAGCGTCGTGCCGTAGCTGACCTCGAGGCGCTGGGCGCCAGCGGTCAGGATCGCAGTGGGCGATGTGATCGTGAGCAATTGCGAAGACTCCGGCGCGGGCACTGGCGACAGCTGCCTGACCGGCACCCACACCGGATACCCACGGGCGTCGAGCGGCGTGGCCTGGTCGGGCACGACGACCCTCGCCCAACCGGACTTGATCTCCAGCACTTGCACCTGGTCCCCGAGCAGGATCTGGGTGTCCAGGCGGTCGATCAGGCCGACTTTGTCGGCCGCGCTCATGTGGGCCAGCCAGTCGCGGATCCGCGCGGGGTATTCCAGCGCGGGCGCGTCGACAGCTCGCACCGACTGCGGTGAGCGCCAGCCGGAAGCTACGCTCACCGCGACCCATGCGGGTGCCCCGGATGAGACCACCGGCATCGGCGTGGGAGACGGCGACGGGCTCGCTATCGGAGAGGCGGTCGGTGAGGTGGCCGGCGCGGATGGCGTGGAACGGGCGCCCTGCGTCGAACCGCAGGCCACCGTGACCACGGCTAGCACGACTACCAACACCGTTCGTATTCGCATGGCCAACACCCTTCTCGATCAGGATGCCGCCGGTCGGCCTTGCAATTGCAGGGCCGGAAGGCTCCCAACGCTTGGGTCGGAAGACCAGTCGCATGGGCCGGAACGGCACCTGACCATGGCCCTTGGCAACAAGGCCTGGTTTGCCGCTTCGACGACCGACCTCAGCCGCGCCTTCACTGCGGGCTCCTTGACCCGGCGGGCCGAACGGTCCATCCGCGTGGCGGCTTAAGGCACTGTCATGTGCTTGGGCGAGTCGCCACCCTGTAGTCGGAGGTAATTCATATGAGGAAATCCACGATCACCAGGACATGGATCGGCGGACTCGTCGTTTTCGCGGCCGGGATAGTCGTTTCGATCGTCGGGGTTGTTCTGATGCTTGGCTATGGCGGGACATTCACGCAGGTTGCCGGCACCAACAACTACAACTTCACTCCCGACATGAGCGCGTTCTTCTGGACTATGGTCGGGGTCACCGTCTTCGGAGGGGTGGTGGCTCTGATCGGCAGCATCGTCCAGCTCGCGGCGTGGATCGGCGGGCTGTTCAACAGTTATCTGCTGCCGAGCAAGGCCTGGTTTGCAACTCTGCTGGCAGGCGGCGTGCTCAGCTTCGCGTTTGCTCCGATCGGCTTTGCCGCGATGCTCGCGTACGTGGTGGCGGCACCCGACGGAGAGCCGTATGCACAGCGGCGAGCGCCCTTCATGACGCAGACGCCACTAGCACCTACAACCTGAAGTCGCCGCGCGTCAGGGGCGGGTCCGGCGATCCGCCCCTCCGCGCCGGCTCCACCCAGACTTCCATGGCCTTGTGTTCGGCCTCGTCCTCGACCTCGACGATCTTGCCCACCTCGCCCTGCTCGATCGCGGTGGCGATCGCGTCCCAGTCGAGGGTTGCGTCCTTCAACTGTGGCGAGAAGGCGGCGCCGATCTTCATGCCCCACCTGAGACTTCTACGTCTGGGCTGCATCCTCGCTGGCATCTTCTTGGGCGGTCTTTTTGTCAGCCTTTTCACGTGGCGAACCACCGGCACCACAATTCAGAACTGGCTCTTGCTCGCCGTCCAAGTCACGGTCCTGATTGCAGCGGCGAGTTTGTTGATGTCGGCGGTGTACACGGAAGACCAGTTCGCTGCGCGCCAGTTCTGGTCTCGCCTGATCAGTGGGGAAATTTGCGGTAGCCCTGTTTGTGTCTCCATTCGCCCTTCACCGATCAGGTCGCAGCTCGGTGGTTCTGATCCCAATAGCGGTCGCGGGTTATGGCTCGATCGTTGCACGGCTCGTCGTTGATTCCTCCGACTTGATCGAGTGGCGTCCATTGGTTTGATCCTTGTCTACGTCATCTGGGTCGGCCTGATGGGTATGAATTGGAATCGCAGGCGGCCAGTCCAGAAGCGGCAGTCAATGGCCGAGACACTCAAGCCCAAGGTCTGACGTCATGCGGTTGACCACCCGCCGTCCGCCGTCATAGTCGCGCCATTCACGTTGGATGCCTCATCGCTGGCGAGCCACGAGATCGCGGCGGCAATCTCATCGGGTTGCGCGGGTGCAGGCATCGTCGCCATCGACAACTGCGCGCGCTCAATGGCCCACGGCACCCTGGGGGCGGCGGTCGTGCCGATGTTGGTTATCACCGCGCCGGGCAACACGGCGTTCGACCGGATTCCACGCGGTCCGTAGAAGTACGCGATGCTTTTCACGAGCCCAATCACGCCGTGTTTCGACGTGGTGTACGCGACCCCGGCCGCTCCCGCACCGAGCGACGCCTCCGAGGCCACGGTGACGATGGTGCCCTTCCCAGCCGAGAGCATCACCGGAAGCACCGCGCGTGAGAGGCGCATGACACCGGTCAGGTTGACCGCAAGCACCCTGTCCCAAGTCGCGTCATCGACCTCTCCCAGCGGGAGAAAGTGGTCCATGATGCCGGCGACGTTGGCGAGGATGTCGATGCGCGGTCCAGCCGCGGCCACGATCTTCTCGACGTCCTGCTGGCTGGTGACGTCCGCGGTCACGAAGCCGGCCGTGAAACCGGCTTCCTCGATTGCTGACTTTGTTTCAGCCAGACCGGCTTCGACGACGTCGCAGCCGATTACTCGAGCGCCTTCACTGCTCAGGCGAAGTGCGGTGGCTCGACCGATCCCACTTCCGGCTCCGGTAACGATTGCGACCCTACCTGCGTGACGTGCGCTGTCCATTTAGTTCACCTCTCTGAGGCCGCCTTGCGGCGGTGATTCTGAACTGTGACCTCTATGACCGTGGC
>JBGQLF010001185.1:0-3910 GCA_041499985.1 Gemmataceae bacterium | reverse complement strand
GCAAGGTCTTGTATGAAACGGACGACACGCGAGTGGGTACGCAAGGCCGAAGCCGACTACCGGCTCGCCGCCCCAATCGCCCGGGGAAGCGAACCGTTTCATGACCAACTCTGTTTCCATTGCCAACAATCGGCTGAGAAGTACGGCAAAGCGTTGCTCGAGGAACTCGGTCAACTGGTGCCGAAGACGCATGATCTGGACCAACTCTTGAACCTGCTGCGGCCTTTCCATTCCACGTTGGGCTTGCTCCGGCGCGGCTTGCTGTTCCTGACCGACTTCGCCGTCGACACCCGCTATCCCGGCAACCGTGCGACGAAGCGCCAGGCCGGCTCCGCCCTGCGCTGGGCCGGCCGGGTGCGAGACGCTTGCCGAACACTTCTGGGCATCGGCCCGCCGCGTCGTCGCAAGGCGCCCTGAACGTCGCTCGCCGCTGCTTTTGGCTCTGGCTTCTTCGATCGCCTGCTTTCGGTGGTTGCTACTCCAGCCGCTGGTTCCCAGACAGTGGTGGATAGACCGGATGGCGTCGGCGGAAGTCGCGCCAGCGCTGGAGCCATTCCTCGGCCGTCAGGTTGGTCACGCCGCCGCCTTCGTGGACGCGCTGGCCGGAGACGAGTTCCGACCAGGTACACAGGTCATCCGCGCTCAGCTCGTTCGGCGCGGAGAGGTCGCCGAGATAGAACACCTTCAAGTTGTCCATGAAGCCGCCAACCACCGCGTAGTTGCCGTCTGGCGTGACCGCCAAACTCAATACCGCGCCACCCGTGGCGAGCGGCGGTGTAACAGGCTTGCCAGTCCGCCATTCCCAGACCCGTAGCGTCCCATCATCACAGCCGGTGAGGACCCAGCGACCGTTGGGGTGAAACGCTACGGCGTGGACCTCGTGCTCGTGGGTGAAGGGAGGACAGACTAATCGGCCGGTCCGCCAATCCCACAGCCGCACCATCCCGTCCCGGCAGGCGGTGAGCAGGTGCGCGCCATCGGGACTGAAGAGAGCGGTAAACGTCCAGTCCGGGTGAGGGAGGCTGGCGAGCTGCTCACCCGTCGCCAGATCCCAGACACACACCAAGTTGTCCCGCGCGGTGGTGGCAACCAGCTGGCCATCGGGAGAAAACTGCACTTCCTCGGACCTCCCCTGGTGCTTGAGCTCATGCCGGAGCTGGCCAGTGAGCGCGTCCCAGACGCGCACCGAGTTGGTGTTCGTCGCGTAGGTCAGGAGATTGCGATTATCCGGGGCGAAGCGGACGGCGCCGTTGTTGATGTAACTATCAACGTTCAGATGGGGGGGATGCGCTTGCCATTGCCGGAGCGTCTTTCCGGTGGTTGGATCGATCATGACCAGTTCACCTCTGGCACAGACCACGGCCAGTTGCCGGCCGTCCGAACTGTAGTCTACCTTGCGCGGCTCGGAGGGCAGTTGCAATGGCTCGTGCTGGAGCTTGCCGGCCCGCCAGTCCCACAACAGCAAGTGACCCAGCTGTTGTCCCTGCCGGGTAAAACGCTCCGCCGAAGAAGCGGCGCGGGAAACGGCGGCCGCCACCTGAAGACCATCGGGAGAGAAAGCGGCATCCAGAATGAACCCGTCCGCCTTTAGCGGCGGCCCAACGCGCTGGCTGGTGAGGTCAAACACCTGCGTGCTCCGCAGACTGAGAAGACTCCGTCCTGTGGGCAGCAAGAAGCGACCATCGCGGCTGAGCCGGACAAAGGAGTTGGCTCCCATAGCCACGTGATAATTGCTGGGATTGCCCGCGGGGAGCGCCCACTGGCGGATCAATCCGCCGCGCTGGGCCGTCGCCAGGTGCCGGCCGTCGGGAGCGAGAGCCACACAACTGACACTTGTGGGATGCGGCAGGGAGCCGCCGAGGGGCTTGCCCCCTGAGACAGACCACAGCCGGGCTGTGCGGTCGCTGCTGCCTGTCAACAAGGTCTGCCCGTCCGGACTGAAGGCAGCAGACAGGACGTAGTGCTGCACCTGGTGTTCCAGTGGGGGACCGACCGGCTGCGCGGACGCCACGTCGTAAATCTGGACCTGCCCTCTACCCGCGGTCCTCATATTGGAAGTGCCGGCCAGCACCATGTACTTACCGTCGGCGCTGAGAGTGATCGCACAGACGTCGTTTTCCGCCGACTCGCCGAACGGCAACACGCGGAGGACTCGTCCCGTCCGCGGATCGCACCAGGACACCCCCTTCCCGGACAGCGTGAGCAACCCACATCCTTCGTCGACGAACAAGGGCGGAACTGGCTTCACGCCCATGAGCCGGTACATGTTTCTAACCTCCTGATAATGTCGGACGGGCGCGTAGAGCGCGGTGCCCTTCTCGGACGGCACGGCGAAGACACGGCAGGAGTGATCCCGGCAAGCCGTTGCCAGCAGCTCGCCTTGGGGGTGCAACGCCAGCGTGGTGATGGGCGCAGGGTGTTCCAGTTCGGGGGTGGCGAAGGCAACCTGCCGGCAATCCCAGACCCGCACCCGATTGGCAGCAGCCAACGCACAATAGCGCCCGTCGGGGCTGAAGAGCAAGTGGGCAATGCGACCGGCATGAGGCAAGCGCTGCAATAGTTCGCCGCTGGGAAAACGATAGATCGTGACCTCGCCGTGCCGGGTGCCGATGGCCAGGCGCTCTCCCGGGGCGTCCCAAGCGGCCGTACTGACCCCGTCAGGGTTGCCGGGAAACGGAAGCGCGGCCTCGCGCTCCGGGTCCCAGAGCAGGCAGTCTGTTTCCCCGGAGGCTGGATCGAAACCCCGCGTGAGCAAATACCGGCTGCCGGGATGGTAGACGATGTCCTCGATCCACTCCGCCGGATGAACGAAGGCGCGCACCGGCTGCATGGTCTGCCGGCCCCACGCGGCGATACGCGTGCGGTTGGCGTCGGCCCGCTCGCGGTCGTCACCGGCCAGCCGGGCCGCGTACGCAAACCATAGCAGCGCCTGCCGCGGATCGTCGCGTGCGCCAGCGACCAGGCCGGAGTACGTATACGTGTCCGTAAGCAACCGCTCACGGTCCTGGCGTGTCTGCCGTTCCGCTTCGGCTTTCGCGGTCGCGTCCCCGCGCGCGTCCTCGGCTTCCTGGCGGGCGTGTTCCGCCTTCTGCCATTGCCAGAAGATGCCGCCGATGCCTACCAGCGTGAGAAGCAAGATCATTGCGGTCATGCTGGCCACGACCGGGTTGCGTCGGCACCAGCGCCAGAGACGTTCCCCGCTGCCGACCGGCCGAGCTAGGATCGGCATGCCCTCCCGAAACCGGCGTAGGTCCTCCGCCAACGCCTCCGCGCTGGCGTAGCGCTTGCGCGGGTCTTTTTGCAAGCATTTCAGGCAAATCGTCTCCAGGTCGCGCGGCACCGCTCTCAGTAGCCGTGAGGGCGGCACCGGCTCCTGGAAGCGCACCTGCTCCAACGTCTCCAGAACACTCGCGCCCTTGAACGGCGGCCGACCGGTCAAGGCCTCGTACAGGATCGCACCCAGGGCGAAGATATCTGTCACCGGTCCAATTGCCCGACTCTTCCCCTCCGCTTGCTCGGGAGCCATGTAACTTGGTGTGCCCAGAATCGCCCCCGATTGCGTCAGCCCCGGTCCCGCTTCCACCCGCCGGGCCAGACCGAAATCCGTGATCTTGGGCACCCCTTCCATCGTGAGGAGGATGTTGGCCGGCTTCAAGTCCCGGTGTACGATGCCGCGCTGATGGGCGAAGTGGATGGCTCGGGCCAGTGTTTCCAGAAGCTGCGCCGTTGCCTTGGCCGGCTGGGGTGTGCCCTGGAGCTGCTTCGCCAGGTCCACTCCTTCCACGTACTCCAGCGTGCAATAGAGTTGCTTGGCGTGTTGGCCGAATTCGAAGAGTTGGACGATGTGTGGATGCTGGAGCTGAGCGACCATGTCGGCTTCCGCCATGAAGCGGACCAGTTCCTCCGGCTG
>JBGQLF010001184.1:0-3915 GCA_041499985.1 Gemmataceae bacterium | reverse complement strand
CAACTCCGGCAAGTTGCAAACTTGCCGCCACAGGGGTTGGCACCCAGATGACGCCGAAATTGAACCATGCCGGAAAAGAGGCTGGCTAGGTGGAGTAGCCAACACAGGGGATTTCGTTTACATTGGTACTTGCGATTGCACTGCCTCCGCGTCCGATGCCGTCCCTCTCGAAGATGCAACCTGTCCACTCGCGGAGGCAGACCTTGTTCCAAGTCCTGTGCTACAGCCTCTTGTGGTACATGAGTCTGCAAGGTCGCCCCTAGAGGGAGCTCACCGATGAGCAAGCGGCCCGGACGTAGTCTCGCGATCAGGACGAATATTCATTTGGAGATTCTTGAAGACCGACACCTATGGTCCGCTGGACCGTTCTTGCCGGGCTTCCCGCATCCGTTTTCCCTCCAGCCACTCTACGCGTCTGTTCCCGGGAGCACCTTGCCCACGAAACCTGCTCCCGGCCCGGCGTTGGATTTGAATGCGGATTACCTGGCACCCGTACGGCCCCCGGCGGCGGAGGACAACGCTGGCTTCAGGATGAATGCTCCTGCCAACCACGTTCCGGGCGGCGAACTGAGTCCGCCCGGCGAGGGTGGAGGTTTCCAGGCGGAGAGTTATTTCGGGAGCACGAAGGGCCGTGTCGCTCCCGGTGATGGCCCAGGGCCAGCGGTGGCCAGGGACCTCAGCCGCCCCCCGGGTGGCGATCCCAAGTTCGAGCGCGCCGGCCCCGAAATGATTCAGCTGGAGAACGGTTCCAGTTACGATAGCACCGGGGTCGCGCTGCGCGATGCCAAGCGGCCTGAACATCCAGGACCGGTGAACGCTACTCTGTCGGCCGACTTGTACTTCCTGTGGCGCGATGCCAAACGGGCAAGTTACCTCCAAGCAAGTGCCCTTGCCGAGAACCACGACCTGAATGGTATGCAGGGCTCGGCCCGCGCTGGCCAGGGAGACGCGCAAGCTTGGCAACTGTTCCTTTCCAATCGGCAATTGCTGCCTCTTGCACCCGCGCAGAGCGGTATCAGCGACGGGAGCGAAACGTGGGCAGCCTCGGTGATTCTCCCGCCGGGGACGCGTTCGACCACGACGGAGGGAGCGATTCGTGTTGGGGAAGCTGGCGAACTCCTTGACGCCGCGAGCGCTCCCTCCGCCGGGGCAGCCGATCTGCTTACGGACCTGCGGCCGTTCAACTGCGCGGCCCTGGAACAGGCCGCGCAGCAGCTGGCGAGCCAGCTGGATCAACTGGGTGGGGAACTGGCGAGCCTGCTGACGGCAGGGCTGTTTCCCTGGGTGATCGGTGGGGTGATCGCGGCCACTGCCTACGAAGTAGCTCGCAAACGTCAGCAAGGGCGGATCGGTTCGAGCCTCGCGCTGGTCAGCGAGGAATTCCCCTTCACTTTTCCCGATCTGGCCGAGCCCACGTTCGAAGAGGAGCAATGAGTAGCGATCCCTTGGATGTCCTGCTCGAGAAACTGTGCAGCGGCGACGACGCGGCTGCCGAACAGGTGTTTTTGGCCTACGAGCCGTATTTGCGCCTGGTCGTGCGCCGGCAACTGCCCGGCCAGCTCCGTGCCAAGTTTGACTCGATCGACATCGTCCAGTCGGTCTGGGCCGATTTGCTCCGGGGCTTTCGCCGCACCGGCTGGCGGTTCGAGAGCGCGGCCCATTTGCGGGCGTTCCTGGTCAAGGTGACGCAGAATCGCTTCCTCGACCGCCTCCGCCAGCATCAGCAGGCGGCGGCTCGGGAGCAGTCGCTGGAAACCACCAAGGTCGAAGATTGGTTTCCAGCCCCGGGGCCGGAGCCTGGTGACCTGGCCCAGGCCGAGGAGCTCTGGGAGCGCTTGCTGGCTCTGTGTCCACCGCAGCATCACCAGCTGTTGCGGCTCAAACGCCAGGGGCTGGCGCTGGCGGAGATTGCCGTCCAGACGGGGCTGCACCCGAGTAGTGTCCGCCGGATTCTTTATGACTTGGCTTTGCGGCTGGCCTGCCCGCAAGAGCCGCAGGGGCCAACATCGGGAGCTTGTTCGTGAGGGAGCGCCATGATGGATTACCTCTCATCCCTGTCCTCCTTTCCTCCTTCGGCACGACGTCCCGCCGGATTGGCCATCGCCACCGGCGAGGTTGGGGGCGTGGCCGCGCGCCTGGCCGAAGAGATGACCGCGCGCTGGCGCCAGGGAGAACAACCTCGCGCCGAGGAATTCTTGGCTCGCGAGCCGCAACTGTATGACCAGCCCGCAGCGGCCGTCCAGCTCATCTACGAAGAAATCTGTCTCCGCCAGGAGCACGGTCAAGAGGTCACCTCCGAAGAGGTCGTGGACCGCTTTCCCCAGTGGCGGGAGCAGCTGGAAGTCCTTCTCGACTGCCATCGGCTGTTGCAAATCGGCCGGGCTGCTCCGGTTTTCCCCAGCGCCGGCGATTCCCTGGGCGACTTCTGCGTGCTGGCCGAACTGGGACGCGGCGCCCGGGGCCGGGTCTTCCTGGCGACGCAGCGCTCGTTGGGCCATCGGCCGGTGGTGCTGAAGATCACCGCTTGCGATGGCTGGGAGCATCTCCGGCTGGCACGGTTGCAGCACACGCATATTGTGCCGATTTATGCTGTGCAGGATGACGCCGCCCACAATCGGCGGTTGTTGTGCATGCCCTACTACGGGGGAATCACACTGGCCCATCTGCTGGAGCGGCTCAACAACCAGCCGCTCACCAGCCGCACCGGCCAGCACGTCCTCGAGGTGCTCGACCAGGCCCGAAGAGCGGCTGCCGTGGTCCTGCCGGCCCAGGGACCCGTCCTCCAGCTCCTGGCCCGGTTCTCGTATGTGCAGGCGCTCTGCTGGATCGGCGCCTGTCTGGCGGATGCTCTTCAGTATGCGCATGAGCGTGGCCTGGTCCACCTGGACCTGAAACCCTCGAATGTGCTGCTCGCGGCCGATGGTCAACCGATGCTCCTGGATTTCCACCTCGCTCAGGAACCGCTCCGTCCAGACGCGCCACCTCCCCACTGGCTCGGGGGAACCCACGCTTATATGTCCCCCGAGCAACGGGCTGGCTGGGCCGCTGTCCAAGAGGGGCGGCCCGTGCCTGAGGTTGTGGATGGCCGGTCTGATCTGTTCTCGCTGGGCACGCTCTTGTACGAAGCTCTGGGAGGTCAGCTTCCCTATCGGCAGGGTGTGTCCCCGCCCTTGCACCGCTGTAACCCGCACGTGAGCGTGGGGCTGGCCGACATCATCGACAAGTGCCTTGCGGCCGACGCGCGTGCTCGTTACCCCGATGCCCGCACCCTGGCCACCGACCTGCGGCGACACCTGGCTGACTTGCCGCTCCGCGGTGTTGCCAACCGCAGCTTCGCCGAGTGCTGGCACAAGTGGCGCCAGCGCCGGCCGCTCGCACTGGCCTTTGCGGCCATGCTGTTCACCCTCGTCGGGACGGCCTTGACGGCCGCGATTCTCTTGCTTGTCTACGCAAGCCACCAATTCCGGGAAGCTCGCATCGCCTTGATCGACGGGCAAGAGCAGTTGCAAAAGCACCACTACGTCGTGGCGGAGCGTATCTTGACCCGCGGCTGGTCTCTCGTGGAGGGCTGGCCGGGGAGCCGAGATCTCCGGCAGGCGTTCGAAGTGCAGCTGCGCCGTGCCCGGCACGCGCAAGTGGCGGGACAACTTCATCGGTTGGCGGATCAGCTCCGCCTTGTGTATGGCGCTGAGTCCTTATCCGCGGTGGAGCGACGCATGCTGGAAGCCTGCTGCCATCAGGTCTGGGACGCCCGCCGCCGGCTCACCGAACGCGCGGAAACCGAACTGGAACCGGACCTGGAACAGCACCTGAGCACCGACTTGCTGGACCTGGGGATCATCTGGGCCGATCTACAAGTGTGCCTGGCCCCGGCGCACGAAATCGAGGCAGCCCGCCAGGAGGCGTTGCGCATTT
>JBGQLF010001183.1:0-3920 GCA_041499985.1 Gemmataceae bacterium | reverse complement strand
GACTTGCTGAGGGTGCTCATGCATAGTTAGATGCACCGACAAACACCGGGGATTCACGAGCTTTTCGACGAAGCAGGTATCGACTCCGATCTCGGAGGCCAATTCTACCCCAACCGGTGACCAGGACAAGAAACACTCTCCGTTTACCACCTGTAAACCTTGTCCTGCTGAGCGGTTTCGGCTCCCTTCTGTGCGGAATCGCGTGTCTTTTGTCGTGCAGCAGTCAGGGAGAACACAGGATGCACCAGTTGCCCAAGAAATACCCAGCCACAAGCGAGCTTCCCAGCATAGCCCAGGGATGGCGCTGCACTTGATGCCCGATGTCTAAGGCACGCTTGACCGAGGCACCCGCTTCATGCATGGTAGAACGGACTTTTTTGATCGTATCCTCCACGGCCGCCCTCGTGTCCTGAATCGTTTCGCGGACTTGGTCTTCAAGCCTCTCGAGTTTCTCCGTGAAAGCTGCACTCGTTCCTTCTCTTGGGCAGTCCCCTGACCAGCTCGACAGAATCGCAGATGCCATCCTGTCAGAAGATTGTGCTCCAGTGTCGGGTGACGGTGGATTCTGTCAACATTGTGCGAAGTCAGAACGAGTGCATCCATGCAGAAGGAGGTCCTGCAAAGAAATTACCGTTCTCCTCGTCCTGATTGCCGACGACGTGATGGCACGCCAGAGGGCATCCTGGCAGGCGCCGCCCCAGTTTACCCAGGGCTAGGGCAAGGGGACGAAAGTGGTCGAGTCCGACGTTTGGCGCGGCACGGGCAGCGGAGAGGCTGAACGCCAGCACCGACCGAGCGGTTAGAGTCTTGGACAAAACCGCACAGTTGCCACAATCAATATGCCACCTCGCTCCTGACTGACGGATTCCCGAAGATCTTCCCTCAGCGAAGCTAACTCCAAATGACAGGAGCCTTTCCGACGGTGATCGCCGGCCCATGGCCGCCCATCCTGTACGTTGGCACTCGCTTTGCGTAACGGAGAACCGCGGTTGCTCGGCCACGTTTGTGACTCCGTTTCCTCCATGAGAAATCCAACCATGCGTGTCACTTGGTCGCGCCGAGGAGTGGATCGGAAATCCACACCTGCCAGCCATCTACCTTGCAAGAGGACGTGCACTAGACCTTACCGCCCCCAGGTCGAGGCGTTGGAGGAGCGCCGGTTGCTCAGTGGGCTCTCCCGGGGGATGGGGTCCGTCGTGGAGGCGTACGGGCAATTGCCCCTAAGTTTTGAATCGAACCGTAGCCAGACCGATCTGCCAGCTCAGTTTCTGTCCCACGGCAACGGCTATACGCTGTTGCTGAACCCGACCGAGGCGGTGTTGAGCTTCCAGCAGACCGCCGCGTCTCCTCCTGGAAATTCCGGGAGTACCGAGTCTTCCCCAGCCGCCTTCCTGCGGATGCAGCTCATCGGAGCCAACCCTGTATCCGAGGGAGTGGGACTCGACGAGCTGCCCGGCCGAAGCAACTATTTCGTCGGTAACGATCCACAGCAGTGGCGGACCAACATTCCGAATTATGCGCAGGTTGCCTACCACGACGTCTACCCGGGCATTGATCTGGTCTACTATGGCCAGCAGCGGCAGCTGGAATACGACTTCCGAGTCGCTCCCGGGGCCGATCCCCATGCGATCGTGCTGGACTTTCAGGGAGTCGATCAACTCGAACTCGATGCGCAAGGCAATCTGGTCCTGCACACCTCCGCAGGCGCAGTCATACAGCAGGCCCCGGTCCTCTTCCAGGAGAGCAACGGCACGCGCACGACCGTCCCCGGGAGGTACGTGCTTCAAGGCGACCATCAAGTCCGTTTCGACGTGGGCCCCTATGACGCCAGCCGCCCCCTGGTCCTTGATCCGCAGTTGGTCTATTCGACCTATCTCGGTACCAGCGGGCTGAGCGGAGGCTTAGGCATCGCTGTGGACCCTGCCGGCAATATCTATGTCACGGGTCAGACCAATTCGCCGAACTTCCCGACCGCGAACCCCATCCAGCCGATCCTGAAGAGCCTCATCGACACGAACGTCTTTGTGGCCAAGTTGGACCCAAGCGGCTCGACGCTGCTCTACTCTACTTACCTTGGTGGCAACGGCTTTGACAGCGGCAAGGGCATCGCGGTGGATGCTGCCGGCAATGCCTTTGTCGCCGGTTTCACGACGTCGCGTGATTTTCCCCTGGCCCATCCGCTGCAACCGGTCTTCGGAGGCGGGGGCTCCGACGCCTTCGTGGCCAAGTTGAACGCCACTGGCTCGGCGCTCGTCTACGCGACGTTCCTGGGGGGCGACCATGACGACGAGGCCAATGGCATCGCCGTGGATAGCGCCGGCGATGCCTACGTGGCCGGTCAGACCGACTCGACGACTTTTCCCGTGGTGAACGCCCTCCAGCCGCTTCATGAGGGTTCCTACGTGGATGGCTTCGTGACCAAATTGAACGCGGCCGGCTCCGCGCTGGTCTACTCGACCTACCTCGGGGGCGGCGACGTGGATTTCGCTTCGGGTATTGCCGTCGATGGTGTTGGCAACGCCTACGTAACGGGAGCGACGCGCTCGACCAACTTTCCTACCGCCAATCCCTTGCAGCCAGGCAACGGGGGCGGCCTCTACGACGTGTTCGTGACCAAATTGAACGCGGCCGGCTCGGCGCTGGTCTACTCCACGTATCTCGGAGGCCGGGGCGATGACGAGGGGCGGAGCATCGCCGTGGATGCCGCGGGGGAAGCCGTGGTGACGGGCTCGACGACTTCCACGAACTTCCCAACCGTGAACCCCGCGCAGCCGGCTTACGGAGGTGGCTATCAGGATGGCTTTGTCGCCAAACTCAATGCCAACGGCTCCGCGCTCGTGTACGCTACCTACATCGGCGGCAGTGACTGGGATGATGCGGAAGCCATCGCCGTGGATCCTTCGGGGAATGCCTACGTGACCGGAGAGACCGCCTCGGAGGACTTCCCCATCGTCGATCCCGCGCAGCCCGGTTTGGGCGGGGGTTTCGATGCCTTTCTCCTGAAGTTGAATGCCACCGGCGCCTTCGTGTACTCGAGCTATCTCGGCGGCAGCGACTTCGACGCAGGCCAGGGCATCGCTGTGGATAACCTGGGCCGAGCCTATATCACCGGCACGACGCGCTCGAGAGACTTTCCCATCGTCGATCCCCTCCAACCGGCTGGGCCGACTTCCATCGGCAGTCAGGCTGCCTTCATCGCCATCCTCGACAGCCGAGTCGCAACGGACCCCGTGCGCTTTGTAACCGCCATGTATCGGGATGTGCTCGGTCGGCTGCCCGAGTCCGCCGGCCTGATCTTTTGGGTGCGCCAGTTCGCTGCTGGTGTGTCCCGCTTTCACGTGGCCAGCGGCATCTACCAATCGGCCGAGCATCGCGGCCACCAAGTGGATCAATTCTATGCGACTTACCTCCATCGCCCGGCCGACCCTGGCGGGCGCACGTTCTGGATCAACGATTTCCAAGCCGGGGCGACGGAACAGGCCGTGGCCCAGGCATTTCTGACGTCGCAGGAATACCTGGCCGGCCACAGCGACAGCAGTTCCTTCGTCAACGGCCTGCACGCGGACGTGCTCGGCAGGCCAGCCGACGCCCCCGGCCTAGCGGTGTGGCTACGGATGATGCAGACAGGCGTGAATCGGGCGGCTGTGGTTCACGGCTTCTTGACGTCGCGGGAGGCCAACCTGCGTCGGGTGGAACGGTATTATGCGGACTTCCTCCACCGCTCGCCCGACCCAGCCGGACAACAGACATGGGTGTCCCTCCTGCAAACGGTCTTCGGGTCCCCCCCCGACCTCGTCGCGGCAGCGATCCTGGCTTCCGACGAGTACTTGGCCCAGGTGCTGGGGCGCACGAGTTGAGCTGGTTGCGATGCTCGATGCCGCCACCCTACGGTGCACGCAACCGCCGGCGCCGTCAGCCAT
>JBGQLF010001182.1:0-3927 GCA_041499985.1 Gemmataceae bacterium | reverse complement strand
GATCCGAGGTTGTTTACTCATGTGGCCATGAAGGGCCTGACCGCGGAACAGTTGTTCGATAGTCTCGCCCAGGCAACGGGCTACAGGGGGCCGGACCCGTCAGAGCCACGGAACTCTTTCGGTCCCCGCACGACGCCGCGGACCGAGTTCCTGCTGAAGTTCGCCAGCCAGGACAAGCGGACGGAACACCAGACCTCGATCCTACAAGCCCTCGCACTGATGAACGGCAAGTTCATCGGCGATGCCGTCAGCCTGGAACGGAGCGAGACGTTGGCCGCGGTCCTCGGTGCGCCCTTTTTCGATACGCCAGGGCGCATCGAGACCCTTTACCTGGCCACCCTGAGCCGCAAGCCTCGTCCGGAAGAGAGCCAACGCCTGATCGCCTACGTCGACAGCGGTGGCGCCAAAGGGGAAAGCCGCGCTGCACTGGCGGATCTGTTCTGGGCTTTGCTGAATAGCCCCGAGTTTATCCTGAACCACTGATCCTTATCGTAGCCACAAGCGTCCTCGCTTGTGGCCTTGCAGCCCACGAGCGAGGACGCTTGTGGCTACGATCCGACAACAGGTCCCTCGAACTTGCACAAGCGTAGGAGATCGCATCATGTCCTCTCGCTTCTCCAGCTATCCTCGCTCGGGCTCGGGGCCGGGCTTGTCTCGCCGGGACTGGCTGCGGCTGACCACGGCCGGTGTGGTGAGCTACTCGCTGTCCGGCTGGTTGGAAGCCCTGGCCGCCGATACCGCGACCAACCCGCAGCGGCGCCGCTCTTGCATCCTGCTGTGGATGAACGGCGGTCCTAGCCAAATGGACACATTCGATCTCAAACCGGGACACGCCAACGGCGGGCCGTACAAGGAGATCACCACTTCCGTCCCCGGCATCCGCATCAGCGAACATCTCCCCAAGCTGGCCAGCCTGATGGATCAGATGGTCTTGGTCCGCTCCATGACCACCAAGGAAGGCGATCATGGGCGGGCGACCTTCCTCATGCGGACCGGTTACCTGCCGCAGGGGCCGATCCAGTATCCGTCGATCGGCTCGCTGGTTGCCAAGGAACTGGGTGGCGACGAGGCGGCGTTGCCGAACTTTGTCAGCATCGCTCCGTTTCGCTTTTTCAACACGAGCGCGTACGGTCCCGGGTTCCTGGGGCCGCAATATGCACCCCTGGTCGTGGGCGAGTCGAACACGCCGAGGCCGCAGCCGATGGGGGGCGAGAACTACGAGCAGGCCCTCAAAGTGCAAGATCTGCTGCCGCCCTCAGATGTCCATCGAGCCCAGGCGGACGCGCGCATTGACCTGCTCGACGGCCTGGAACGTGATTTCCTGGCCCGGCATCCCGGCGTCTCGGCGGAGAGTCACCGGACTGCGTACGAGCGCGCTGTCCGTTTGATGCGCACCGCGGCGGCCCAGGCCTTTGAGCTGTCGGAAGAGCCGCCCGCTTTGCGAGACGCCTACGGCCGCAATCTCTTCGGCCAGGGCTGCCTTCTGGCACGACGGCTCGTGGAGCGCGGCGTGCCGTTCGTCGAGGTCACGCTGGCGGGCGT
Source organism: Gemmataceae bacterium (assembly GCA_041499985.1). GTDB lineage: Bacteria > Planctomycetota > Planctomycetia > Gemmatales > Gemmataceae > JBGQLF01. Next base: position 2,385 of record JBGQLF010001182.1, on the reverse strand, counting down.
CAACGGCGGCGCGGCCGGCTGGGACACGCACCAGCAAAACTTCGACATGGTCGGACAGCTCAGCCGAGTGCTCGATCCCGCCTGGGGCACGCTGATGGAAGATTTGCAGATGCGGGGATTGCTGGACTCGACGCTGATCGTGTGGATGGGCGAGTTCGGCCGGACGCCGAAGATCAACAACAACAACGGCCGCGATCACTTCCCCAATGCCTGGAGCACGGTTCTGGCAGGGGGCGGCCTTCGCGGCGGTCAGGTCGTGGGCCGGACCAGCCCCGATGGCGGCACGATCGAGGAACGCCCCGTGACCGTGACCGATTTCCTGGCTACCATCTGCTTGGCCCTGGGAATCGACCCGCTCAAGCAAAACATGTCGAATGTTGGCCGGCCGATCCGCATTGTGGACAAGGCCGCCAAGCCCATGCAGGAGGTGGTGGCATGATGAGACTCCCCTTCTGGGCGGGAGCAGCCCTGGCCGCCGTGTTGGCATCCTGGCTCACGGCTGCCGAGGACCGGCCGCAGACCGGCCCTGCTCCCGCCTATCTGGCCCCTGCCCCCGACATCCAGGACATCCTGTTCTTCGGCGATACCCGGCCGGTGTTATTACGGCTGCATATCCAGCTGGATGGCAAGCCCTTTCGGATCTTCTGGGAGGACTACTTCCAGAGTCTGTTTGCCTACCTCGATCGCGATGGCGACGGCGTTCTCAGCGCGGAGGAGGCGAAACGCGTGCCGCAGGCCCAAGCGCTGCTGCGCGAAATGCAAGGCGGTTATTTCAACGCCATCCCCGGCGGCACGGCACCGTTCGCCGAGCTCGACACCGATCCCAAAGACGGCCAGGTGACCCGGCAGGAGCTGGCGGCCTACTACCGCCGCTATGGCTTGCAAGCATTGCGCTTGACGGTCGAGAATCAAGGCGAGCAGCGGGAACGGTTGACAGAGGCCCTGTTCAAATACCTCGATGTCGACAAGGACGGCAAGCTCTCGCGCGACGAACTGTTGCGGGCGCCCACCTCCTTACGCAAGCTGGACGTGGACGATGACGAGCTGCTGACGAGGCAAGAGTTGCTGCTGGTCGCCAATACTCCCGTCGTGGTGATGCCGGTCGATAACGCCATGCCGCCCGGGGTGCAGGCCACCTCCTCGGCGTTCCTCCTGCTCAATCCCGGAGACCAGCCGGCCTGCTGGACCGACTTGCTCCTGAAGCACTATGACAAGGACCACAATCACAAACTGAGTCGTGTGGAGATCGGTCTGCCAAAAGAGGTCTTTGACCGGCTCGACACCAACCAGGACGGCGAACTGGATGCCGCTGAGTTGGCACACTTCGTCGCTCGGCCCGCGGATCTGGAATTGATGGCACGCTTCGGGGAAGTGGCCAGTAAAGAGACGGCACTCGGCGCCTATCCGCGTGAGGGGCCACTGCCTGCCCTGGCCGGGGCGGTGAGCTCCACCGGGAACACTGCTTTGAAGATCACGCTGGAGAGTGCCCACATCGATGTCGGCCTCCGGAATGGGGCGCTGGCCAATTTCCAGGACGTGCGCCAGTTCTACATGGGACAATTCAAAGCGGCGGACGCCGACAACAACGGCTCCGTGGATGAGAAGGAAATCCGCCCTTCGCAGTTTCAATTCCTGCGCGGACTGTTCCCGTTGGCCGACCGCGACGGCGATGGCCAGCTGACCGAGAAGGAGATGGAGGCGTACCTGGATCTGCAAGCCAAGGCGGCGCAAGCCAACACGGCGCTGACGATCACGGAATTCGGCCGCGGCCTGTTCGAATTGCTGGACAGCAATGGGGATGGCCGGCTGGGACTGCGCGAGGTTCGCGCCATCCCGATGCGCCTGGCGCCGCTCGATCGCAATGGCGACGGCTACATCACGCGGGACGAGATTCCGCATCGGTTCCGTCTGACTTTGAGCCAGGGGATCCCGCCAGTCCAGCAGGAAAGCATGCGGCCGCCTCCCGCGGTTCCTCGGGCGGGATCACAACCTGATCGCCCCGCGGCACCGGCCAAGGGGCCCTTGTGGTTTCGCAAGATGGACCGCAACGGCGATGGCGATGTGTCGCCGCGCGAGTTCCTGGGCAGCGCCGAGGATTTCAAGCGCATCGACACCGATGGCGATGGCTTGATCGACCACAAGGAAGCGGAAGCTGCCGACGCCTGGTTTCGGGAACGGCTGAAAACCAATCGCTGAGTCCACTCGCCCGAAGCGCCAGTGTGGAGACCCATGGCGTGTTGTGTCACGTAGCCACAAGCGTCCTCTGTTACCGGCCATAACCTTTTGCACAACAATTGGCCATGAGGTTTTGCACAAGGGAGTAGTGTGGTAGAGTAAAGCCTTGTCGTTCGCTCTTGCTCGGTTGTCTACTTGGGGAACCTTCTG
>JBGQLF010001181.1:0-3928 GCA_041499985.1 Gemmataceae bacterium | reverse complement strand
CTCAAGAGTGCGGGCGTCAAGGCGCGTGACATCATCATCTTTGAGCGCTATTCGTCGGAGTTTCGCGAAGCTGGTTACGAAGACGTTCTCCGCGAGCGGGCCCTGGACGGTGTTCGCTGGTACGCCTCGTCGACGACGGGTGGCAGTCTGCAAGTGGACATCGAGGGCTACGATGGCCGCCGGGATCGCGATCCGCATGTGGTCGGGTATGATCCGGACGTATTCGTCCACATGGGCTTTGCCACGCCGGAGCACGATCCCAAGGACGACCGCCGCTTTCGCTCCCACTTGTCGGTGATCATCACGCGGCTGGTGAACAAGTTCATCACGATTCCGGTGCTCAAGGATCACCGCTCGGCCGGCGTGACGCTGGCCCTCAAGAACCTGTCGCACGGCCTGAATAACAACGTGGCCCGCAGTCACCTGTCCGGCATGCAGTATGGCGGCATGGTCAGCAGTCGCCAGGTGTCGGGGCCGAACCAGTGCAACACGTTCATCCCCACCGCGGTCTCGCAGCCGGCGCTCCGCGAGAAGGCGACGCTGCACATCCTCGACGGCTTGGTCGGCGTCTATGAAGGCGGCCCGGGCAGCTGGAACAAGACGTGGGCGACCTGGCGACACAAAGGATTGTTCTTCGCCACCGATCCGGTGGCCCTGGACCATGTCGGCTGGGATATTCTCGATCGCAAGCGTGCGGAACAAGGTTGGCGGCCCGTGGCTCAGATGGGCCTGCTGCACAGTGTGCCCGCGGCGATGCTGTCGAGCGGCCTGGCGGCGCTGGCGGCACATGGCGCACCGGATGCGGCCACGCTTGTCGCGGCGGGGCAGAACTATCGTGGCGGCCGCGAGACCGAGGTGTTTGATCGCCGGACACCCGAGCACGTCATCCTGGCACAAACCATCGGCCTGGGGGTGTTCGACGCTCGGCGGATCGACCATCGACGGATTGAACTCAAGTCCTCCTCCGTTTAGGCGGATTCAGATTCTGGCCTGGCCCGGCGGCGTCGGCCGTCAGCCGGCCAGCCGCTTCTGAATCCATTCGACTGTCGCTTGTTGCAGCAGGGCTTCCCAGGAGGGAAAAGTAGTGGTCGCTCGGACGTAGTTGTCCCAATCGGACTCGGGGATGGCTTCAAAATCCTCTCGCACGTGGGAATGTCCTCACCCGCGGCCATCCCTGCTCACGTGCTTTGACAGCGCCCTTCGTTCTGCCGCGAGGCCGCCTCATGGACCGTCCGTTCGACCCCACCCTGAAGACGCTGGTCGAACTGTCGCCGGCCGACTGGCTGCCCCTGGCCAAGCGCCGCCGGCGCCGCGTCACCATCGAGGACAGCGATGTCGGCACCATCGTCAGCGGCGCCACGGATAAGCTCTTCCGCGTTCACGACGAGCCGGAGTACCTGCTGCACCTGGACTTCGAGGCGGGTCACTTCCATTCGGAACTCCCCTTACGGCTGCGGCTGTATAATAGTGTGTTCGAGTACCGCCATCAGCGACTGGTGCTGAGCGTGCCGGTGCTGCTGTGTCCCGAATCGGACTCGCCCCAGTGGAACGGGCTGCTCCAGCGCGGTTTTCCTGGCGAAGTGCCGCTGAGCACGCTCCGCTATGAGGTGATCCGTGTCTGGGAATTGCCGGTGGAGCAGTTGCTCTCCGGTGGTGTCGGGACGCTGGCGCTGGCACCGATCAGCAACGTGCCGGAGAGCGCGCTCCGGCATGTCATCCGGCGCCTGAAGGAGCGGCTGAGTAGACCCAAGGCGCCGCGGCGTGCGGCCGATGTGTGGGCAGCGACTTACGTGCTTTTGGGCCTGCGCTATTCCGACGAGTTGGCGCACGCTCTCTTCGAGGAGGTACTGGGGATGGAACAATCGGCGACTTACCAGGCCATCGTCCGCAGGGGCCGCGCCGAAGAGGCGCGGCCCCTGCTGTTGTTGCTAGGCCAGACGAAGTTCGGTCCGCCAGACGCCGCCACGCAGGCGGCGCTCGAGAGCATCGTCGACCTCGCGCGGCTCGAAGAATTGGGGGTGCGCTTGCTGAGCGCCGGCAGCTGGCAGGAACTTCTGCCGCCGCAGGCCCAGCGCCGCCGCAACGGCCGCCGAAGGTCCAAGGGATAAACAGGCATCGCCTCAGGGGAAACGGATGAGCGAGCCAGGAAGCCGGCGGTGCTCTTTCCTCGTTTTCCTCGTTCCCCAAACTCCTGTTTGGGAACAGCGGATGTCCAACTTCTATCGAACGCGGCGGCCGTGAGACCGAGGTGTTTGATCGCCGTACACCCGAACACGTCATCCTGGCGCAGACTAGCGGCCTCGATGTGTTCGATGCCCGGCAGATTGACCAACGGCGGATTGCGCTCAAGTCCTCCACCGTTGGGGCGGATTCACGGTATTGCCTGGCCCGGCGGGGGTTCGGAAGACATCGGCACACTGGGCGGGATCGCATACCGGCTGGCCAGGGCTTGCATATCTTCGATGATCAACCGCCGTAGCTCGGCCCGATCCTGCCGGCGACGGGCAGCATAGAACAGGGAGGTGCCGCCGGCGATGACCGCGGCCAAGAAGACCACGGAGCAAGCAGCTTCAACAAGGATGGCTGGAAGGTTGACCGGGGTGGCATGACCGCTGCCAGCAGGGTGGATAAAATCGACCGTGAAGGGTAAGGTGATGGCGGCCAAGAAGGCACTGACCGCTGCTCCGAGCAAGGCCCAGCCTAACGATGGGAAGAAATCCGATGCCGCATCCGCCCGCTGGATACGCTCCATCAGGCGGTTCCAATCGCTGACCGATACCGGGTAGGCCGGCTCGGCGAGAGGGCGGAGCACCTCAACGTTCAACGTTACGGTGACGTTGCGGGAGGCCCTGGGCATCGGCTGGCTCCTCCTGAGCACGCCGGCGGCGGCCGTCAGCCGGCTAGCCGCTTCTGAATCCATTCGACCGTCGCTTGTTGCAGCATGGCTTCCCAGGAGGGAAAAGTGGTGGTCGCCCGGACGTAGCTGTCCCAATCCGACTCGGGGATGGCTTCAAAATCCTCGGCCGATTCCACGGTGAAATGGCTCTTGTCCACCATCTCATCGAAGCTGGCGAACGAGGAGCACCGCCGCATGAAGTCCGAGTGGAACAGTTCAGGGGCGGGAATTTGTTGCCGGCCGCGGAGGGAAGTCAGGTTCTGTTCCAGCCGCTGCAAGCCCTCAAGATTCAGCGTGAGGTTCGACATTGGGACACCCCTTCGGTCGGCTGCCAAACGCTGTATTCTACCACCGACCGGCGGCTGCTGGCCAGACCGGTTGTTTTCCGGACGGTACGTTTTTGCAGCAATCTGGTCACTACCCTTAGCCGCGAGCCGCGGCTAAACAATCCGTGTGTCCTTCACGCTTACCGAGCGGAAGAAAACAACGGCCAACGGCGGCAGGGTTATCTTCAGCGAATGCGGCCGCCCGTGAGAGGCAATCGCCTCCGCTTCGACCTGTCCCTGATTCCCCAGGCCGCTGCCGCCGTACGCCGTCGCGTCGCTATTCAAGACCTCCTGCCAGACGCCGCTGCGCGGCACACCGACGCGGTAACCGCAGCGCGGCACCGGAGTAAAGTTGCACACGACGAGCACGACGGTCTCGGTGGTCTTGCCCCGGCGCAGGAAACTCAACGCACTCTGATCGGCGTCGCTGCCATCGATCCATTCATAGCCCGCCGGGTTCAGGTCATACTCGTACAGGGCCGGTTCCTCGCGATACAAGCGATTCAGGTCTCGCACCCATTGCTGCATGCCGGCGTGCGGCGGGTATTGCAACAGGTGCCAGCTCAGGCTGCTTTCATGGCTCCATTCTTCCCATTGGCCGATCTCGCCGCCCATGAAGAGCAGCTTCTTGCCGGGCTGAGCATACTGGTAGCCATAGAGCAGCCGCAGATTGGCGAACTTCTGCCAGTCGTCGCCCGGCATTTTG
>JBGQLF010001180.1:0-3930 GCA_041499985.1 Gemmataceae bacterium | reverse complement strand
GGATGGTCGGCAGGGGATCGTCTGCCCGCACCCTGGCAGGGACAGCTGCCATCACCAGGAGGACCAGCGCCGTGCCTCGCCACATCGCTATTCCCTCCAAATAAGACGTCCCGAGTTCGCCGCGCCGGGCCGCGGGCGCTCTCGTTCCAGTTTCCGGTCGCCTGCCTCATCCGGCCGGGCCGGCAACAGGTTGTTGTCGACGATGATTTTCATCGCTCGGCTAATCGGGATGCGGACGACCCCAGCCTTCTCGTCCACCCAGCCATAAGTTTCGAGCATACGCTCGTGCCCGGCATGCACCTCCTTCGGGCGCACGTTCCCCTTCTTTCCCTCAAGGCGGTCGATCTCTTCCAGACGCGGCTCCGGCGGCAGGCGGTCCCGTTCCTGTGCGGCCAGCGGAAAGGCGGACGGTTTACTCTTGTCCCGCGCGCTCAGGTAATCAAACGCCCACCACGCCGCGAAAAAGGCGAGGGCCACTGTGGCGGCCAGGACGCCCGCGCATATCAAGAGACCGGGGATGTTCACGTCCCTGTGTTCGTGGCGCGAGGGGCTGAGGTCACTCATGGCAGATGACCTCCGGCAAATACTCGGGCTGATAGGGATCGTGCAGCGGCAAGAGGGGCCTCTGCCTGAGCTGCCAGACGAACCACCACACCCAGATCCCGCCCAAGCCGACCACAGCCGCGAGGTCCAGAAGCCAGTAGAAGGACATTCCGCCGGCAAAGGCAGCCTCGACCCACCAGAACACGTCCAGGAATCGCATCGCCAGGACGAGTACGGCCACGGCAGCCAGGCTGCGGGGGTTTTCCTTGATATCTCGGGACAGCAGCAATAGGAAAGGCAGGCCGAATTGAAAGAGGATCAACAATATCGCCACCCACTGCCAACCGTCCCGGGTCCGTCGGAGATACCAGGGGATCTCCTCCGGCAGGTTCTCCGCCCAGATGAGCAGGAACTGCGAGAAGGACATGTAGGCCCAGAACATCACGAACATCAACAGCAGGTTGCCCAGGTCGCGCCGGTGCGCCGACTGAATTAGTCCGGACAGGGGCGGGCGCGCCGCCAGCAGGATGACTACGGCGACCGCAAAGGCCATCCCTTCCAGCGCCTGGCCGACGGCGAACAGCACGGGATAAATCGTCGAGAACCAAAGTGGCTCAAGCGACATGACCCAGTCGATTGATGCGAACGTGATGGTAATGCCATACAAGACGAGTCCGGGGGCGCTGAGGAGCCGGAACCGGCGCGGCAGATCGGGACAGGCCGTCTTGTCCTGCTCCGCCGACCATTTGTTCAGGAAGTAACTGACCCCTAGCCAGATCGTAAAGTAGACGACCGCACGCGCCACGAAGAACTGGACTCCGAGGTAGAACCTCTTGAACGCCATATCCGGCTCCTGGGCGACATCCTCGGGCCGGGTCAATCCATAGAGTTCGGGCAGCCCCACCAAGAGCGGCACGAAGAGGAAGGCCAGAAGCAGCAAGGTGCGGGTACCAGCCTCCAGCACGCGCCGGAGCAGGATCCCCCAGGCGCCGCCGGTCAGATATTGCAGCATGAGGATGACCAGGCAGCCGAGCGCAATGCCCAGCCAGAAGTTGAAGGCCACCAGGTAGGAGCGGAAGAAATGGGCCGGGCTGAACAGGGCGCCCACGAGGCACAGGATCAAGCCCGTCACGCCGGCGATCAGCGCTCCGCGCTGAAGGCGGTCCCATTCTTGGGCGGTGACGGGGTTGGCTGCCGTGCTCATGGTTTTCCCTCCAGCGCCTTCCGGACGGCCTGCCGTTCTCCTTCCGGAAGCTCCTCAAGCCGGGCGTACTGACTCAGTTGCAGAGCGCGGACATAGGCGATGATCGCCCAACGGTCTCGGGGCGGGACCTGAGAGGCATAGTCGGGCATAGCCCCGTAGCCCTTGCTGACCACCTCGAAGAAGTAACCCACGGGGACATCGCGGAGCAGGACCTTGATCCCTCGACGCTCGAAGCCACGCGAATAGTCGGTAATGTACGACGGCGGGCGAGTGTAGCCACGTTGCACGATCTTACCGTTGCCGTTACCGGTCGAGTCATGGCAGACCGCGCAGAAGATGGAGAACCGCTGCTGTCCGCGCTCCAGCACTTCCGTCGTGACGGGGAAGGGAAAGGTGGTCGCGTAATCGGCGACGGCCATGTTCTCGAATAGGGGCAGGACAACTGTCGCCACGGCCAACGGGCCATCAGCGCCGAACCCGAGAAGCGACACGGCCAGGACCGCCCCCCTGCGGGTTCCGTCGTTTCCCGTGTACAGCGGCTGATCGTAACGGAGTTGCCCCTGGGCGACGGTGCCGGGCGGCAGTGGCCGCGCCGAGCGGCTGTCTGGAAAGAAGGTGCTAGGCTCAAGCGGCCGATAGTAAGGTTGCTCGCCCATTTGTTGCTGACACGCCAGCGGCAGCAACAGGCAGAGGGCGAGCCCCCCAACCCTTACCCTCCCCATCCAGGTATTTCGCTTGGCGTCTGCCATGGCATTCCTCAATGCGGAACTTCGGACACTTCTCGTGGCTGTAAGCCTGACAGGAACTGGCGCGTTGCCTCCCGGTCGAACTTGGGATCGAGCGCTTCGATGCACAGGAAGAACCGGTCACGGCTCGCCAGCGCAAAACGCGGCACATTAAAGACCGGGTGATACGGCATGGGCAAGCGATTCAGAGCCAGCATGCCGACAACCGCCGCCAAGGCCGCACACAACACGGTCAGCTCGAAGGTCACGGGGATGAAAGCGGGCCAGCTGTTAAGGGGACGGCCGCCGACGTTGACCGGGTAGCTGATAGCCGCGCACCAGTACTGCATGAAGAAACCGCCGACGCAACCCACGACTCCGCCAACGAGGATGAGCAGCGGCACCCGGGTGTGACGAAAGCCCAAAGCCTCCGCCAGCCCCTCGACCGGGAAAGGCGTGTAAGCGTCCATCTTCTGGTAGCCCGCCTGGCGAGCCCCACGGACCGCCCGGATCAGCTCATTCGGGTCCGCGAACTCCGCCAGCAATCCGTAGATCGGAGGATTAGTCGCCATGACCCCCCTCCTTAACCTCCGCCTCCGGCAAGAGCGTCCGCATCTCGAAGATTGAGATCACCGGCAGGACACGGATGAACAGGAACAGCAGGCACAGGAACAGCCCGATCGAGCCGAGGAGCGTTGCCCAGTCCCAGATGGTGCCGGAGTACATGCCCCAGGACGAGGGCAGGAAGTCCCGGTGCAGACTGGTGACAATAATGACGAACCGCTCCAGCCACATGCCGACAAGGACGACCAGGGCGACCAGGAAAAGGACCGGAACGCTGGAACGGGCGCGCTTCCACCACAGGACCTGCGGGACCAGGACGTTGCAGGTGATTGTCAGCCAGTAGGCCGGCCAGTAGGGGCCGAGGATGCGGTTGACCTGCGCGTAGATCTCGTAGCGGTTACCGCTGTAAAAGGCCATGAATGCCTCGATGAGGTAGCCGTAGCTGACCATCAGGCCGGTCGCCAGCATGACCTTGGCGGAGTTTTCGAGGTGGCGCTGGGTGATGAAATCTTCCAGGGCGTAGAACTTTCGCAGCGGTATCGCCAGCACCAGCACCATGGCGAAGCCGGAGTAAATGGCCCCAGCGACGAAGTAGGGCGGGAAGATTGTCGAGTGCCAGCCCGGCACGTTGGCGACGGCAAAGTCGAAGCTCACGATCGTATGCACCGAGACGACCAGCGGCGTCGCCAGCCCGGCCAGGATGAGGTAGGCGGTCTCGTAGCGGTGCCAGTGGTACGCCGAGCCGCGCCAGCCCATCGCCAGCACGCCGTAGGCAGTACGGCCCAGCCGGCTCGGCGAGCGGTCGCGCAGCGTCGCCAGGTCGGGGATAAGCCCGACGTACCAGAACATCAGCGACACGGTGAAGTACGTCGAGACGGCAAACACGTCCCAGAT
>JBGQLF010001179.1:0-3934 GCA_041499985.1 Gemmataceae bacterium | reverse complement strand
CGGCCGGGCCTGCGAATCCCAGCGGGCGGCGTGGTGTACCGTGGAGCGGCCCTTCGGTCAGGACACCTTCGGGATCGCCGTGTTCGACCACCCGGGCAACCCGCATCATCCGTCGGGCTGGCGCGTGGACGAGCAAGGCCTCATCAATCCGGCCGTGTCGCTGCTGGGGGACTGGTCGATCGCCGCGGGGCAGGAGCGTGCCTTCCGCTATCGGCTTCTCATCTACCGCGGGCCGGGCCACGCCGACGCCCTGGACGGGCAGTTCCAAGTATTCCGAGCCACACCCGGGCCAGCTGCGACGCCCCGACGATAGGCAGGGGAGAGTCAGGGTACCGACCCGATTGCTGCCAAAACTGTGAAAATCGCCCACTCGAAAAGGCGAAGAACCGAAAAACAAAAACGCCGGGAGGAGAGACTCCCGGCGTTTCGCGTTAACTCGTGTGTCGGCGTTGTTCGGAGCCGATTCGACCAGCTTCCAGAGTAGTATTCGAACCTACTTTATCCGTATTTGGCTTGGGGTTGACTTTGCATCGCAGTTGGACTGCAACTCGTGTTCTCTCAATAAGATGCGCAATTCTAGCATTTGGCTTGCGTGGGATCAAGATGGGCTTTGCGTGGCCCACATTGCGGCAGATTTACGGCAGATTTTTCCGAGACAGGCCACGAGTAGGCAAGCGCTTGGCGCACGTAATACTCAGGGCAGCGATCACCCTCCCAGCCACTTCACCCACCAGCGTTTTGAACTCGTTTCCGCGACGACGGGCGGATCGAGGTAGGGGTGTTGGCTTAAAGGCTGGTGGGCGATTAGGAATCAAGCGACGAATTGGCAGTGGGGCCTACGGCACGAGCACGACGCGAAAGCCCAGATCGTCGAGGCGAAAGGCGGGCACGTTCCTGATGCGGAAGGCAGCACGAGAGTAGCTAGGCGAGCGCATCTTGAACGAGCCACCGCGGACCACGCGGAACGAGCCGGCGCTGGGTCCTTGCGGATCCTGTTTCGGGCTATTCTGGTAGTAGGCAGCGTCGAACCAATCCTGGCACCATTCCGCGACGTTTCCGTGCATGTCGTGCAGCCCAAGACCATTCGGTTTGAAGCGTCCCACGGGCGCCGTGAAGACGTAACCGTCATCGTTTGTTATCATTGGCCAGGTGAACTGGAAAAACTTCCGTTTGAAGGAAGCATCCGCGACATTTCCCACCGACGCCAGTGTCTCACTGTCATTCCCACTGTAATAGCGCGTCTCGGTTCGCGCTCGGCAACTATACTCCCACTCGGCTTCCGTCGGCAAGCGGCATTTTTTCCCTTCCTTCCGGGCCAACCAGTCGCAAAAAGCAACGGCATCGTTCCAGGTGACATTCACCCCCGGATGTTCATCGGTCTGCTCGATACCCGCATTCCGCCAGGAATACGTGGTGTCGCGCTTGAACTTTCCGTTGGTTGCCGCATCGTAGCCATTGCCACCCTGGCCGTCTTTCTCCGCCTCAGTCTGGTAGCCGGCTTCATCAACGAACTTGCGGAACTGCCCGCGGGTCACCTCGTACTTGCCGAGGTAGAATGCCTTCGTGATCTCCACTTCGTGCCGTGGCTTCTCATTATCACCGGCCTGATCGTCGTTGTCTGGAGTTCCCATTAGAAACTTGCCCGGCGGGATCAAGACAAGCTCCATGCCGATGGAGTTCTTGATTGCAGCGTGGGGTGATTGCTCTTTGGGCATGGGCTGCACAGCCACGGAAGTATTGGCCCCTTGCTTGGGTATAAGCGTCACTTGCACGACAGGATTGCCCCAGCGTTTGACCGTGAATAACTCGGGCGCGACGATGTCGAAGTCCTTCCCCGTAACCATCAGCTTGCGGTCGCCGAGCTTCAGACGGAGGGGTTGCTCCATACCAGTGATGTCAATCGTAACACCATCCACCCGGACCTGGACGTTCGCCTTCGGGTCGCTCAGCTCGATCTTGACGTTGCCGTGATCGGTGCAAACATAGATGATGATGCCGACAAGCAAGTGCGCGACAAACCCGATCGCAATGGCTATCACCCACACGGGCACTCTGCGACTGGGATCTCGAACACTCTCGCCATAATGCTCCAAATACCAATTCAGTATTTCGCAGAGATCATCCAGCACCCTGGCAGCATCATTGGGCTGGACGTCATCTCCGTGAGGTCCCAGATTTGCCATATCCCGGATAGCATGCATTCTGGACAGGATGCGCCGTTCGATCTTTCCCGCTTTCTCAAGGTCTTTGAGCATGGCTCCGAGCATTGGCTCTTTCGGATATTTTGATATTTCTGATCTGTATATTCCTATTACGAGCCTTTCCAGCACAATCCGAGATTTGGTCAACGAACCCGCGGCGTCCCGTTGAATGTAGTCGAGCGCTTGCCGGAGTTCTTGGGAGAACGTCGAATGCACCTTCTCCAGCTTGCGGACACGGTTCTTGAGATTACGGAAGTCCATCGCAATGCCCCGTAGGGAACGAAGATGGGCAAGACGACATCCTTCGTCCAGCGGCTTTCCTGCTCAAGTGCTGTTCGGCCAGCCGAGCATGGCGCTCGAAGAGCTGCGCCGCAGCTTGCTTGTCGCTAGCCTGTGAACGCTTGAACAGATCCAAAATCCGAGACACTTCGTCCATCTGAGCAAATCGCGAGACCTTGGGACTTTCCAGAGATCATGATCCTTGGAGGGCGCTTGGACAAGGAAAATCGGTGGTCATCCGGAAAGGAGGGCAGCGTCCGGTTGCTTGGGTCTTGGTCGGCGGCTCGATGGCATGAGCGAAGGAATGTTGGGCGACGGGAACCGTCAGAAAGGTCATCCAGATAGCGAATGCATTTATTTCTTCTTTTGGGCGAAGAACTTCACGTCGTCCGCGTGCCGTCCATCGCGCGGCAAGCCAGGCCCTGGCCGTCCTGGCTGAATGCCACGCTTGGGACTTGTGACGGGTACCCATGAATTCCTTTGTGCGTTTATGGCTTCGTGGCCACGAGATCCTGGAGTGTGCCGCGGATCCGGTCCAGAACGCTGGCGTTGACCCGGCCAAACCGCTTAACGATCAGCGATTGCGACAGCGTGTAGAGCTTGTCCACGCGCACCTGACCGGGATGGTTCAACCGACCTTGGTCCAAGTCCGTGGTGGCTATCGTGAAGCGATAATCTCCGGTTTGGGGATTCGAAGTCATCGCCACGACGACCATGTCGCGTGACTTCCGGTTGTGCGCATTGCAGGAAAGGACAATGACGGGCCGCCGCTTCTGGGAGGAAAGATCGGTGAACGGAACGGGGATCAGAACAATGTCGCCCTGATCAGGCATTATTCCAATCCTCATCATCGAGAGGGTTATCCCAGAAGTCGAGACTGCTTTGGGAGGCCTCGACGAGATCGTGCAGGGTGTCCTCCGATTGCTCAATCACGAAAACGACCACGCGGGTACCTGCGCCAAAGGGAACGGGCAACTCGACGCGACCGTTCTCTGTGACCTCGACTTCGTATTTCAGAGCAGTCTGTGGCGTGGACATGGGCACTCCAGGCTGCGAACACGGGAACCCTCTCGGCTTCTCCAAGGATCCTAGCAGGAAGCGCCATCGCCAACAAGGTTCCGCGGCCCGGCCGATTCAGTCTGCCCAGGGCATGCTACCTGTGAACAAAGCGGCGGCGGAGAGCCTGGGCCGCTCCCGCCGCCGGCAGTCGCATCGATTCGCCGCGTCGATTGCCTTGCGGTCACGGCTTCTCCGGCAGCGGCGTGGCGGCGTAGATCTTCACCCTGCTGTTCGAGGGGTAGTGGAACAGGAGCACCGGCGAGTTCGTGTGGGCGTCCGTCAGGAACTCAAACCACCCACCGTCGCGCTTCCCGAGCACTGCCTCCGCGGCCGCCTCCAGAGCGCGGGCCACGGCGTCGGCGGACGGCGAGAGCAGACCGAGTACCGGGTGCTCT
>JBGQLF010001178.1:0-3934 GCA_041499985.1 Gemmataceae bacterium | reverse complement strand
TCTTCCGGCAGCACCGCCGGCACACCCATGAGCCGCGCCGCCTCGAACGCGCGCTCCAGCACTTGGCTCAGGCGTTCCAAGTCCAAGGGTTTGACGAGGTAGTCAAAGGCGCCGCCCTTCATGGCCTCGATGGCCGTCTGTGTCGTGCCGTGAGCGGTAATGAAGATCAACGGCCGTTTCGAATTGAGGGCCTGGAGCTGCGGGAGGAGTTCCAGACCCGAGCCGTCGGGAAGCTGGAGGTCGAGCACAATGACATCCGGGTTCTGGTCACGGGCTTGAGCCAGCCCCTCCGTTGCGGTGCGCGCCGTCAGCACCCGGACGTGATCCCCCTCGAAGGCACGCCGGAAGGAGTAGCAGACGCTTTCCTCGTCGTCGATTACTAGAAGAGTTTGCATATTTCAACCCGCCCTCGGCCCGAAGGCCGGGGGAAACTCATCACTCATCATTCTACCACGCACCCCATCCGCGGCCAGCTGTAGCCGGAAGCAGGCCCCGCCCTCGGGACAATTCGTGGCCGTCAGCCGGCCGCCGTGTTCCTCGACGATCCGCTGCGAGATGCTCAGCCCCAGTCCGGTGCCGGTCGGTTTGCTACTGGCAAAGGGGGTAAAAAGCCGCTCGGCCATCCCGGGAGCGATCCCACCGCCGGTATCGCTGACGCTCAGACAGACGCCGTGGAGAGGCGATGCTTCCAGCCGCACGTCGAGTCGGCCGCCGTGCGGCATGGCGTCCAGCGCATTGAGGCAAAGGTTGACCAGCACCGTGCCGATCTGGTTACGGTCCACGAACCCGGGCACGGCCGCATCGGGGCAAGCCACGAGTACCTCGACCTGCTGCTGCCGCGCCCGGGTCTGGATCAGTTCAACCGCTTCGCGGACCACGTCGCGCAAATCGCAGTCGGCTTGCTGCGGCGTGGGCAGCCGGGCGAAGTCAAGGAAACCCTGCACCGTCCGCTCCAGGCGTGTGACCTCGCGGTGAATAACCTGGAGATCGTTCAGCGTGAGCGGCTTCGGGTCGCGCGGCCGGATCGCCAACTCCACCAGCATCTTCACGGCCGTGAGCGGATTGCGGACTTCGTGGGCCACGCTGGCGGCCAGCTGACCGACGGCCGCGAGCTGCTCGGCCCGCAGCATGTCGCGCTGCTGCCGCTGCATCCGTTCGGTTACCTCCTCCACGCTCCGAAGGACATGCTGGAGCTGTTGGTCCAGGCTAGGGATGTCGCTGTCGGCAACGAGGCTGACCGAAGCCACATCCTGGTCGAGGCGCTGGGCGATGTCCTGGATGCGGATGCTGAGACGACAGATGGACTGGCTCAGACCGCGGGCCATGGCGTGGCCACTCACCAGGCCACTGAGCGGACCGACGATGCCGAGGAGCCACATGACTAGGTTCGCCTGCCCGCCCACGCGGGCATTCTCGCGCGCGGCCTCCTGGACCGCATCCTGGTTCAGGTGGAGGAGTTGTTGGCAAGGCTCGACCACATGCCGAATGGGATGCGCGTCTACCAGTTCGCCGACGTCCGTCAGGCGCCTCCCCTGGGCGACTTCCTCTCGGAGGTGGGCCAGCTCATCGCGGTACTGCTGGTAGCCCGCCGCAATCGTACGCACGCAGTTCCGCTCTTCCGGAGTGCCCGCCGACTGTTCGGCGGCCCGCAAGGCTTCCTCGAAGTGCTGGTTGTCCGCCTCGATGGGCACCAGGCGCTGCGGTTTGGGATCGAACAGGTAGAGGAAACAATGAAAGCGGAGTTGCCGAACGCGGATCTCCAACTCCTGGGCCGCCTGCAAACTGAGGACGTCGTCCGAAACGAGATTCGCCAGGTTCGCTTGCAGGCGGTGGATGTACCAGGCACTGACGAGGCAGGTCCCACACAGGAGCAGGCCGATAACGACTACCGGTACGGTGACCGGGAACAAGATCCTACGGTTCATAGGAACGTCTTCCCTTTCCCAGGCGATGGGAGAGCGGGTGAATTCTTGGCGATCGTTCCTCATTATACCGCGGAGTGGGCGAGGCATTGGGACCCTCTCCACTACACCTCGGGCTTGAGGGGAGCCTGAACCAGGAAGGCGGCCGGAGAGATGTGGAAGAACTTGGCGAGCGTGACCACCTGATCCTTGGTGAGCGACCGAGTGCCGTTGAGTACGGCCCTATCCCCTATTGGTTCGCGAACCAGGCTTGCACGACCCGGCGGGCCCGTCCTTGCTCGCCTTCAAGGATACGCTCGTTCTCAGGCTCGAACTGAACCAACAGACGCTCCTCGGGTTGGATCGCATCGTAGAGTTGGAGGGCAAGGAGATTGTCAGGGTCCGCCAACTTTTCGATTACCAGCGAAAGAATCGCGGGCCCGAGAGCGACGAGGGCATCGAATTCTTCGCCCACAGCCCGCGTGTGGGGATCGGAACTGATCGCCAGTCCCCCACCAAACCACATATTCTTCCAGGCATTGAAGGCCGCCTCGAAAGCGGCTTGTTGTTCGGCGGGAACGCGCCGGCTCTGTTCGCGTAAGGCTCGCTTCTGAGCCAGCGTCAGATAGGCTTTGGTAGTTTTCTCGCGCATCCTCTGCTCCCGAGGGACACGAAAACCGCCTCAATCATGGCGCTCTTGCGGTAACTGAGAAAGTGACCTGCAAGGTTTTCCTCGGAAAACCTTGCAGGTCACTTTCTCGGCATTTTTTCTCTTCTAAGGCAGTTGTAGCGCTGCTTTCAGGCGGTCGTTGACCTGGAGCATCAGCGCGTCCGACAGGTGACCAATCACGCGCCGCACGTCCGTCTGGGCGATGGAATGCAGCCGCTCGCCCCGCACCGCCGAGTTGTGGAGCAGGCCCGAAGCAACTCCGTCGGGTGTGGCAATGTCGATGAGGAGCTGCGTCGCTTCATGGATGCGCGACGTGTTGCTGGTGATGGCGGCGATAATCGTCTCGTTCAGCCGCACGTTGTTGTGGTCCGACTGCACCACGACCGCTGGGCGAACCTTGCCGCCGGGTTGGCCGACATTGGCGACGAAGGCCAGGATTACGTCTCCGCGCTGCGCGGGCATTGTTTGGCTCGGTTCGCGTCGTAGTGATCGTAGTCGTCCATCGTCGGCTCGTTCCAGCCGTTCGCCTCGGCAGACCGCGCCAGCAGAAACCGCAACTCCTCCTCCGTCCACTCCCCGTCGTCGTAGAGCAGTCCCTTGATGCGGTCGTAGACGTTCTTCCGCACCAGGACGTAGGTCTCCTTCGTGCTGGGGTCGATGGCGATTGGCTCGGCCGCGCTCAGTTCCTGCCGCTGTTCTTCAGTGAGTTCGATCATGCTTGCTCCTTTTCAGAAATCGTATCCGATCGGCGTGCACTCGGGAATCCCGGTTCTTCCCGCTCGCGCAAGTGCCTTTCGGGGCTGAGCCAGCCGTGGCATCCGAAGTGTCCACCACCCGACCGCGAATCCTCGCCCCGCCGAGACCGTGCCCGAGAACAAAGCGGCGGCAGAGAGCGTGGGCCGCTCTCGCCGCCGGTATCTGCATCGGTTCGCCGCGTCGGTCCCCTTCCGGTTACGGCTTCTCCGGCAGCGGCGTGGCGTCCCAGATCTTCACCGTGCCGTTGTTCGAGCCGCTGGCCAGGCGGTGACCGTCCGGGCTAAAAGCCACGCTCCGGACAGGCCCCTTGAAGGTGTGGAGTTCCTGGCCGGTCTGAACATCCCACACCTTCACCGTTTTATCCTCAGAAGTGCTGGCCAGACGTCGGCCGTCCGGGCTGAAGACCACGCTGCTGACATAGTTGGTGTGTCCCTTGAGGGTGAGGGTCTCCTGTCCGGTCTGGGCATCCCACACCATCACCGTTTTGTCCTCCGAAGCGCTGGCCAAGCGTTTGCCGTCCGGGCTGAAAGCTACGCTGTAGGCACCGCCCTTGAGAGTGAGGAGTTCCTGGCCGGTCTGCGCATCCCACACCTTCGCCTCGCCAGGG
>JBGQLF010001177.1:0-3936 GCA_041499985.1 Gemmataceae bacterium | reverse complement strand
GCAGGCGGGCCTCCTCGGCGTCCGGATCCAGGGCGAGCGCTTGGCGGTAGTCTTCCAACGCGTCGTCCGGTTGGCGCAGCCGCTCCAGGGTCTGACCGCGCCAGATCAAGGCCTGGAGCTGGTTGGGCTGCATCTGGAGCCATCGACTCAAACAATCCACGGCACCGGGCAGGTTGTAGGTTTTCAGGTAGCCCTGACTGAGGGCTTCGAGAATCAGCAGCTTGTCGGGGTGGTCCTTCTGAATGCAAGCCCACAGGTAGGCCTCGACCCGGCTCAGGTCGCCGCGCTGGGCGCGCAACAGGTACTGCTCCAGCTCGATGGCCTCGGGCACTCCCTGTAGCTGCCGGCAGGTATTCAAATGGCGTTCGGCATCGTCGTAAGCGCCGCTGCGGCGGGCGGTCTGGGCCATCAGGAAATGGGTATCGGCACTGTTGGACCAGACTTGGAGACAGCGTTCCAGCCGCAGTCGGGCCTGGGCGAAATCACGCCGTGCCAGGGCCCGTTGTGCGTCCCAGTAGTTGTAGTAGGCCCAGGTGTACAGGCCGGCGCTGTAGACCCCGAGGCCGATGGTCCCCAGCAACACCAGCACCAGCAAACTCAGCTGGGGATGGCGTTTGAGGGATCGAAAGAAATCGCGGAACCGATCCATCACGAGGGACCCCGCTCAGAGCACAGCACGCACGCAACGCCCGTTGGAACCGTTTATTAGATCGGGCGCCGGACCGGATTGCAAGCGGCTGCCACGGTCGAGCTCCAACCATTGCCCGGCTTTTTGCTGGCGGCAGCCCGCTTTCCGTATAGACTCTGAGTATCCTGCGATGCAACCGGCAGGCACCGCCAAATAAGTGGCTCGAACCACGGCGCCTCCAACAAGGCAGAACAAACTCTGAGGCCGACCCCTATGCACTCTCTCCGTCAGTTCACGACCAGCCGTAGTCGTCTCGCACTCGTGATGCTGATCACCGTTCTTCCCTGCCTGGCTCTCCTGCTCCCCCTCGGTGTGCCCCTGCGTTCGGCCGACGAGCCGAAGTCGGCTGGGAAGCTTGAGGTCCGCGCCGGGGATCACATCAGCATCGTCGGCAATACCCTGGCCGATCGCATGCAACACGACGGCTGGTTGGAAACGTACTTCTACAGCCGGTTCCCCAAGCACCAGTTGGTGTTTCGCAACCTCGGCTTCTCCGGCGATGAGCTGACGACCCGGCTGCGCTCGGCCAGCTTCGGCAGTCCCGACAAGTGGCTGACCTCCAACAAGACCGATGTCGTCTTCGCGTTCTTCGGCTACAACGAGTCGTTCGCCGGTCCCGCAGGCCTCGACAAGTTCAAGAAAGACCTCGACACCTTCATCAAGAACACGCTCGCTCAGAAATACAACGGCGCGAGCGCTCCACGAGTAGTCCTGTTCTCGCCCATCGCGCACGAGGACTTGCACGACCGCAACCTGCCCAGCGGCAGCGAGCAAAACCTACGCCTCGAGATCTATACCGGTGCGATGGCAGAAGTCGCCAAGGCCAACAACGTTCCGTTCGTGGACCTGTTCGATCCCACGCGCGACCTGTACGCCAAGGCGCCCAAGCCGCTCACGATCAATGGCGTCCACCTGACGGAGCGCGGCAACGAGATGCTTGCCCAGGTCATCGACAAGGCGCTATTCGCGACCGGGGCGGGGCCAAGGCGAGAGCCGCAAGGGCTGGAGAAGATCCGGCAAGCGGTCGTCGACAAGAACTTTTACTGGTTCAATCGCTATCGCACCGTGGACGGCTATTCCATCTTCGGCGGCCGGGCGGACCTGCGCTTCGTCGAGGGCCAGACCAACCGCGTGGTCGCGCAGCGCGAGATGGAGATCCTCGATGTCATGACCGGCAATCGCGATCAGCGCATCTGGGCGGTGGCCCAGGGCCAGGAGGCGAAAGCTGACGACAGCAACACGCCGCCTTTTGTCCCGGTGACGACCAACAAGCCCGGCGCAGGACCGAACGGCATCCACATCTTTGTCGACCCCGACGCCTCGATCAAGCAAATGACGGTCGCCAAGGGAATGAAGGTCAACCTGTTCGCCTCCGAAAAGGATTTCCCGGAACTCGCCAAACCCGTGCAGATGTCGTGGGATTCCAAGGGCCGGCTCTGGGTGGCGGTCTGGCCAACCTACCCCCATTGGAAGCCCAAAGAGGAGATGAACGACAAGCTGCTGATCCTCGAGGACACCGACGGCGACGGCAAGGCCGACAAGTGCACCGTCTTCGCCGACCACCTGCACTGCCCGACCGGCTTTGAGTTTTACAACGGCGGCGTGCTCATCGCCCAGGCGCCCGACCTCCTGTTCTTGAAGGACACCGATGGCGACGACAAGGCCGACGTGCGCCTGCGGGTGCTGAGCGGCCTCGACTCGGCCGACACGCATCACACGTCCAACAGCTTCGCACTCGATCCGGGTGGGGCGCTCTACTTCCAGGAAGGGACGTTCCATCACACCCAGGTCGAGACGCCCTACGGTCCGCCGCAGCGCAACGCCAACGCCGGTGTCTTCCGTTATGAGCCACGCAGCCAGAAGTTCGAGGTATATGTCACGTATCCCTTCGCCAACCCGCACGGCCATGTGTTCAACTACTGGGGCCAGGATATCGTCGTCGACGGCACCGGCTCCAACCCGTACCACGGAGCGCTCTTCTCCGGCCATCTGGAATTCCCGCAGAAACACGCCCGGCCGCCGCAGGTGTATCAACAGTGGACGCGACCCTGCCCCGGCGTCGAGACCCTCTCCAGCCGGCATTTCCCGGAGGCTATGCAGGGCAACTTGCTGGTTGGCAACGTCATCGGCTTCCAGGGGATCCTCCAGTACAAGATCCAGGACCAGGGTGCCAGCTACGCCGGCACCGAGGCCGAGCGGATTCTCTCCTCCACCGATCCCAATTTCCGTCCGTCGGACCTCAAGATCGGTCCCGATGGCGCCATCTACTTCCTCGACTGGCACAACCCGATCATTGGCCATATGCAGCACAACCTCCGCGATCCCAGCCGGGACCAGACTCATGGCCGGATCTATCGCATCACGTATGAAGGCCGGCCGCTGCTGAAGCCGGTGAAGATTGCCAGCGAGCCAATCGAGAAGCTGCTCGACGTCCTGAAGGAACCTGAAGACCGCGTCCGCTACCGGGCCAAGATCGAGCTGGGGGCGCGCGACAGCGATCAGGTCATCGCGGCCATCGACAAGTGGGTGGCCCGCCTCGATCGCAACGACCCCGTGTACGAGCATAACATGATGGAGGCACTGTGGGTCCACCAGTACCACAATCGCGTGGATTTGGACCTGCTTCAGCGCCTGCTCAGCTCGCCGAATTTCCAGGCTCGGGCCGCGGCGACTCGGGTGCTGTGCTACTGGCGGGATCGCGTCCCCGATGCGCTGGCGCTGCTCAAGAAGCAGGCTGCCGACAGCCACCCGCGTGTACGCCTCGAGGCGATCCGCGCCGCCAGCTTCTTTACCGTCCCGGAGGCGCTCGAGGTGGTGCTGGTCTCCACCGAGCGCCCGTCGGATATTTATCTCGATTTCGTGCGCGGCGAGACGATGAAGGCGCTCGAGCCGTACGTCCGGAAAGCGATCGCCGAGGGACGGCAGATCGCGTTCACCACCGCCGCCGGCGCACGTTACTTTCTCAAGACTGTAAACACAGACGATCTGTTGAAGTTGAAACCGACTGCGGCGATCTATCGCGAACTACTCCTCCGCAAGGGAGTGCGCGACGAAAATCGCCGGGACGCCATCACCGGCCTGGCCAAGCTGGAGAACAAGAACGAGTTGCTCGTGCTCACGGACGCCCTCCGCATCCAGGACGAGCAAGCAGCGGGGCAGGACCAAAGTGTCGTCTTCGACCTGGTCCGCCTGCTCAGCGGCCGGCGAGCCGACGAATTGTCTGGCATACGGACCGAACTGGAGAAGCT
>JBGQLF010001176.1:0-3936 GCA_041499985.1 Gemmataceae bacterium | reverse complement strand
CGACCTCGTGAAGCTACTCATCGAGCGCAAAGCGCCGGTCGATGCGAGGGACGGGAAGGGGCGCACGCCGCTCGCTCTCGCCGTGAAAGCCTGCGTGGACTCGTACTGGGCCGAGCGGCGCACGCCGGAGCCGTGCCGGCTGCCGGAGTCGTGCCAGGCGCTGGAGTCGTCCCCGTCGCCGCATCTCCTTCTTCAGGCTTCTTGTACTTCAGCCGCGCCAGGTTCTCGACCAGGGTTTCCACCACGAACTGTCGATTCGCCTTGTGACTCGTGTAGCCGCGCAGCTCGACCACCCAGCCTTTATTGGCATTCTCCTTGGGAGGATTCTCTCGATCTTCTTTACGCATGGTTTCCATCGCAGCCGCCAAAATGGGCTGCTGCTGGAGTCGGCTGACGTAACCGGCCAGATCCTCGGTGTACATCGGGAGTACGGATTCGATGTTGATGTGGATGAGGTCGGCCAACCCCTCGCTGTCGTCTCCCTTCAAATCACCCGATGCGGTGCCGGTCAAGCGGCGGGCCTGGTATTTCTTGAAGGCATCCTGCGCCTTCTCGTTAAAGTAATAGGCCTTGATCGACTGGGGTGGGTTGGTGCGCGGCCGCTGCGCCTCGGACAGGTTGGAGCCATCCGGTCGCGGCAGTGCATCATCGATGAACTTGACCAGGTGCATCCAATTGAGGCGCTCCTCCTGGCCCGCGACGATGGTCTTGACATCCTTGGAAGCGGTTTCAATCTCTCCCTGACGGGTTTTGCAATCCCCCTCCCACTTGGCCGCCTCCTTGGTGACATCCTCGGACGCCTTGATGGCATCCTGGACCGGCTTCGAGGCATAGGTCCGGTTCTGGACCGTGTAGCCGAGCGTCATGGCCGAGGTTCCCAGCAACAGCGCGGCCGCCGCCGCGGCTACCCACGGCTTCTTGGCCCGGATCAGGCGCTCGACCTGAATCTCCTGAGGCAACAGGTTCGTGGTCAGGCGCCCGACCTCGAGCCCTTGCAGGGCCAGACCGTAAGCCACACCAAAGCTGAGCACATTCTCGGTGTACGCCGGCGCATCCACCACGCCATCGCCGATCAATCGCTCCAGCTTTTGCAGCTTGCGCACCTCCAACTGGAGCTTTTCACTCAGGAACTTCTGGATCCCGGGCAAGCGAAAGGCATTCCCCAGGCCGATCATGTAGAGGATATTGGCGTCGCGATGCGTGTTGGTAAAGTAGCCCAACGAGCGCTGTACTTCGCCGACGAAATCGTTGAGCACTGGCTTGAGGGCCGACAGGATCTTTTTCAGATCCGGCGACTTGGTGGCATTACGCTTGAGGTGCTCCGCCTTGGCAAAGGTCAGCTTCAGATCCTTGGTCAGTGCCCGCGTGAAATGGTTGCCGCCGAGCGGGATGGGTCTCTGCCAAATGATGCGCTGGCCATCGGTGATGACCAGGTTGGAGTTATCGGCACCGATGTCCAGAGCGACCACGCAGCGTTTCTTGCTGGCGGCCTCTTCGTTGCCCTCACCCCCTTGGCCCAGCAGATCATAGGCGACGAAATTGCACAGCGCCAGCGGAGCCATCTGCACGATGTGCACTTCCACCTTCACTTCTCGGAACTGTTGCAGCGCCCGGCTGACGGCGTCGCGCTTGATGGCGAACAGCCCGATTTCCGTTTCCATCGCGAAGCCGTCACTGACCGCGCCCGAATTCAGCTTTTGATAGTCCCAGACCACCTCATCGAGGTTGAAGGGAATCTGCTGCTTGGCCTCGAAGCGAACGATATCGGGAATCTTTTTCTCTTCGACGGGCGGCAGTTTGACGAAGCGGGCCAGCCCGCTCTGGCCGGGGACGCTCATGGCGACGATGTCCCCCCGGATAGAGTTGCGCGACAGGAACTTTTCGAGTGCTTCGCGGGTGAGTTGATCGGGGTCGGCGTCGGGTTGGCTGAGGATTTTCGGATGCTCGACGTAGTCGAAGGCGGTGGCGGTGATCTGTCCCTCGACATTTTCCACGCGGAGGGCCTTCAGGGCACATTGGCCCAGATCGATCCCCCACACGCCGGCGGGTTGGATTGCCATGGGTTATAAGTCCTCAAGCACTACGTTCAGACGGTAGCTCGTCCAGCGGCCAACACGGTAATCGGGGCATCTTCTCGTGTCGTGACAGGGTGCGCGGTCGCAACTGCTCGGTTCACCGTAACATAGGGCAAGCGCACCTGTCAACAGGCCAGGTTAAGGCCCAGAATTGTTCTATTCAATCTGACGAAGCTGGCCGCGGAAAAGTTCCCGAAAATGAGAGGATTCACGTCCCGGTGGCGGGTGCGCCCTGCGCAAGGATTTCA
The DNA here is from genome assembly GCA_041499985.1 of Gemmataceae bacterium. Lineage (GTDB taxonomy): Bacteria > Planctomycetota > Planctomycetia > Gemmatales > Gemmataceae > JBGQLF01. The sequence goes on along the minus strand of JBGQLF010001176.1, from coordinate 1,613 downwards.
CGCGCCCCACGTGCCAGCAAGTCGTGAGCGAGCTGCTCGCCCATGTCTTCCGCCGCCACGGCCGTGCCTGAGACTAGTCCTTCGAGGCGCTCTCGGCCATCGGGTCGCAGCACCACGCCGCGCAGGACGAGGAGATCGCCGATGGTTGTGGCGGCCGCTCCGATCGGCACCTGGCAACCACCTCCCAGGGCACGCAGCATGGACCGCTCAGCACGCACGGCCCAGTGTGTGGGAAGGTCATCCAGTTGCGATAGCAAGGCCCGCGTCGCGCTATCGTCCACGCGGCATTCCAGGCCCAACGCTCCCTGACCGACCGCCGGCAGCATCCAGGTTGGATCCAAGATCTCGCCGATCGCCGCCTCCAGCCGCAGGCGCTCCAGACCCGCCTGGGCCAGGATGATGGCGTCCAGGTTTTGCTCGTCCAGCTTGTGCAGCCGCGTCTCCACGTTGCCGCGGATGTCCACCACGCGTAGATCGGACCGCCGGGCCAGGAGCTGTGCCCGGCGCCGCAGGCTACTCGTAGCCACGAGGGCGCCTTTGGGCAAGTCGTCGAAGCGCCGGTAGCGGCGTGAGACGAAAGCGTCGCCCGTTGGCCCGCGCATCGGCACGGCGGCGAGCACCAGTCCGTCAACGGCCACGGTCGGCAAGTCCTTCAGACTGTGAACGGCGACATCGACACTCCCAGCGAGGAGCGCACGCTGAATCTCCTTGGTGAACAGGCCGTCGCCGCCGATCTGCGCTAGCGGCCGGTCCCGAACCTGGTCGCCCGTAGTCTGGATTTCAAGCAGCTCCACCGGGCGCGGGGCCGCAAGCGGACGTAACAAATCCGCGACATGATTCGCCTGCCACAGAGCCAGCGGACTGCCGCGGGTACCAATATGCACCGGCGAGATCATGATTGGGATGCGAAACGTGTCTGTAATTGGTTGCGCAGTAACTGCACGGTCGTCGCTCGGTCCAGCAGGCCCTGTTGCAAACGCTGGCGCTCCGCCGCGTCGTGTTCGGCGCGGTGCAAGGCCAGCCACACTGGCTGTTGCGCGTCCGCATCACTCTGGGCGCGTGGGAAGAGGTGCCAGTGCAAGTGCGGCACCTGGTTGCCCAACAGCTCGTAATTCAGTTTGTGCGGCCGAAAACACGAAGCAATCGCCTCGGCCAAGTGGCACATCTCATCGAGGAAGGCGCGGCGTTCGTCCGCGGCCAACTGGAACAGTTCCGTAGCGTGGGTGCGGGAGATCAGGATGCAGTAGCCCTGGTAGTATTGCCAGGGTCCCAAGAGTGCCACCGAACGCGGGAACTGCCAGACGACCTCCTCTGCCGACGGCTCGGCGAGGGAGGCCAGTCGGCGGCAGAACACACAATCCTGGTGTGTCATGAGGACAAATCTCCCCGTCCACTACGCGAGGCGCAAGCGAGGGAAAGCCTTCCCTCGCTGGCGCATCAGGCTCGTCGAGGTGGTGCCCAGCATCTTTAGTAATCGCCCCCGCCGCCACCAAAATCGCCGCCGCCGCCACCGAAGACACCGCCGCCACCGACGAAATCGCCACCACCACCTCCTCCGACGTCACCACCGCCGCCCCCGTCATCGGGGCCAAAATCGCCCCCGGAGACGGAAT
>JBGQLF010001175.1:0-3937 GCA_041499985.1 Gemmataceae bacterium | reverse complement strand
CGGGCAGAGGCAGCCGCGCGATGCTGGCCGAACTCACACGCCAGCGTGAGCAGACTGCGGGCAATCGCCTTATGGCCTTGTCCCTGCTCATCGCTGGTCTCGACGACGCAAGTGCGGGACAGCTCATGGATCTGGCCGCTGCCCTCGAAGACGGCCCGGTGCTGGCAGAAGCACTTCGGTACCTCGGGAAACGGCCAAAACTCAAAAGCGCTCCCCTGTTGCTGGCCAAGACCGAATCGCCAGACGTCAAGGTACGAGCCGCGGCGCTCGACACGCTTGCGGAGCTTCGCAGCGCCGAGGCGGCGGAAGTGGTTCGGGTGCGATTGACGGATCTCGACGGAGGTGTGCGCCGGGCAGCAGCATCGGCGGCCGGCCAGCTGGGGCTCCAGGCCGCGACAGAGTCTCTTCTGAAGCTGGCCCTCGACCTCGATCCAGCGGTTCGGCGCGCCAGTCTCGACGCCTTGCGTCGGCTCCGAGATCCGCGCGTGGTTCCCTTGGCGGTATTGGCGCTTCCCGATCCCCAGACGCAGCTGGCAGCGCTCCAGTGCATCCGAGAACTCGGGGGTCCCGCCCAGCTCACGGCGGTTGTCGACGTGGCGACGCGGAGTCCTTCTGCGGAGATCTTGCCGTTGGCCGTTCGCCTGCTCACGGAATGGGGCAGCGCGGATCCCGCCCGGCGCGGCGAGATGGAGCGTCTTGTCGCGGAGGTCCAGGGTGCCAATGGAATGTTAGTCCACTGGCAAGTGGCCGGTCCTTTGGAACCGAAGACCGCGTCTTCTGTGATCGAGCAGCTGGAAGCTTCCCAGAGACCCGAGCCGACGACTGGGCCATGGCGCACTGTGATCGCGACCGGCACGGAAGCGCGTCTGTCCCTGGACCATAGCCGAGATCCTGGAAGCGGGCACCTGTGGCTGGCGGCAACCGAAATCCACTTGTTGGAGCCGACCCCGTCGCAGTTCCTGGCAGCGAGTAACGGCACGCTGCGGATCTGGCTGAACGGTCAGGTGGTGTACCAACGCCAAGAAGCGGGGGCATTCCGGCCGGATTCCGATCGGTTCGAGGTGACGTTGCCCAGCGGTCCCAACCGCCTTCTGATCCAGGTCGGCGTCAACAAGGGAGCTGCGGAATTGCAGGTGCGCTTCCGTCGCAAGAGCCCAACAGCCGAGCGGGAACGACTTGCACAAGCCGCTCTCGCACGGGCTGGCAACATCGAACACGGCCGCCAGCTGTTCTTCGATGGAACCAAGTCCCAGTGCATCAAGTGTCATCGGCTGCGGGAGCAAGGGGAACGCATTGGGCCGGACCTGACGGGCATTGGCAAGCGTTTCTCCCGTGTCTACATCATTGAATCCATTTTGGAGCCTAGTCGTACGATCGCGCCGAGTTATGAGACTCACGTTGTCGCACTCAAGGACGGCCGGGTGCTGACTGGGACGCGCATCGCCGAGGACGAAGCCAATCTGACGCTCGGCGACAATCAGGGACAGAAGCACGTCCTGGCGAAGGCGAACATCGAAGCGCGCCAGACACAACCGCTGAGTATTATGCCCGACGGCCTCGAGAAGCAATGGACTCTGGAGGAGTTCATCGACTTGATCGCCTTCCTGGTGAACCAGAAGTGATTGCGGAAGGGCTGGCCTCTGCACGCGGCTCTGATCCTTTGGCCAGTCCCTTGACAGCTCCAATACCGGCGTGTTAGCCTCAAATCTGGCTGATACACAAGATCCCGGTTGCCGCTTTTGCATTTCCTGGTTGCCGCAACCCGGCGATCCCCCCGTACAAGGTTGTCACCATGAAGCATTCTTCTCGGTTGCCGTTGTTGGTCTGCGTTGCCTTCGCCGGTTTGCCAGCCAGTCTTCTGTCCCTGGGCTGGGTACATGCCCAGACGAAGCCAGGGAGTGAGGGAGTAGGGCGACTTATTCCTGAGAAGGACTTCGACAAGGAACGCGATGAATACAAGTTGTTCCAGGCTCTGAAGAAGGGCGAGCCGCCCGTCAACCAGGTCAACAAGGCAACCATCGACCATGGGGCCCAATGGTACGCCTACCGTTTAACCTATATCGAATACCACCAGGACAGCGACGCCAAGGCGGTGGTCCCAAAGTCGATGCACGAGCTAGTGGACCAGGCCTTGCAGCAGATCGTCGATCCCAAGCGCGCACTGCCCGCGCAGCAGGCCTATCGGCAGGAGTTCGGCAAAGCTTTGGCGCTGCGCCTGAAGGAGGTGCTCAAGAATCCCAAGCCGCTCGTACGTGTGAACGCCGCCATCATTCTCACGCGCTTGGCCGAGACCGGCGAGGATGAAGCGGGCAAGGTACTCACCGCGGTCTTGAACGATTCCACCCAGCCGGATGCGGTCAAGCTCTGGGCCGAGCATGGCCTGCATAAGCTGTTTGCCGTGAAGCGCGCCAACGACACGCCGCCGGCTCGGGCCAAGGAACCGATGCCGGACGAGGATGCAGCCAGCGTTGTCGCTCTGATGAACTACGTCGGCCGCAAGGTAGATTTCCCCGAAGGAACGCCGAAAGAACAAATCGCGGCCTACCATTTCGTGCGAGCCGCCGGCTACCAGGCGCTGGGCGAGACGCGCCACCCGGCCGTGTTCAAGCTGGAAAACAAGAAGCCCAAGATCGAAGCGCCGACGGCCTTGTTCTTGCTCCAAGTCATGCGCAAAGCGGGCGTGACGCCAGAACCGACGCTCACCGAACAAGTGGAGGCTGCGGTCGGCGTCTGTCAGCTCAAAGCCAAGATCCTGCCCGACGACTACCAGGCGGACTACGTCGCCTATCAGGTCGGTCAGTTCATCGCCGAGTTTGCGGACCGCTATAATCAAGAGCGACAAGAGAACCCGAGCAAGCCCTCCGAGCCGTGGAAGGTTCACGCCGCCCGCCTGGCCGCGGCACTGACGGAGCTCCAAGCCGATGTGGAAAGGACACCGGCAGCCCCTTATCTGACCAAGCTGGTCGAAATTGCCCGGCCCGTGTTGAACGATATCAGGGACGGCAAAACGGCTCCCAACCCAGCTAACTTGAACAACTGGTTGGGGCAGAATCCTCCCAAGAGCACCACGGTATACAAGGGGGTGGAAACCTCCGTCGTCAAGGCTCCCGAGAAGACGGGGAATTAACCTCCACCCGTCACGCCGCGGAGCGCATCCAGTTGAGCCCCCATATCGGGCGCACGCATGAGTGTCTCACCGACGAGCACCGCTCGAACGCCCGCATCCTGGAGACGAAGGAGATCCTGCCGTGTGCGGATGCCGCTCTCACTCACTACACAGCAGTCGGCAGGCATTTCGGCGGAGAGCTCCAGAGTATGCTCCAGGCGCGTGACAAACGTGCGCAGATCGCGATTATTGATGCCGATCAGGCGCGCGTCACTGGCCAGCACGCGCGGCAGATTGTCCGCGTCATACAGCTCGACCAGAGCCTGGAGTCCAAGCGCTTGCGCCTCTCGCAGCAACCGCGGCAGCGCCTCATCGGGCAGCACTTCCGCAATCAGCAGTACGGCGTCTGCCCCGGCAACCCGTGCTTCCAGGAGCTGATAGCGATCCAGAATGAAATCTTTGCGCAACACCGGCAGTGTCACGGCGGCGCGAATCGCTGACAGATACGACAGGTGCCCCTGGAAATAGGGGGCGTCCGTGAGCACGCTGATGCAGGCAGCTCCGTGACGGGCGTAGATGTGGGCAATCGCGACCGGATCAAAATCGGCCCGGATCACACCGGCCGATGGCGAGGCCTTCTTCACCTCTGCGATGATCTCAATGCCACCAGCGCGCTCCAGGGCCGCGCGAAAGTCGCGCACGGGCGGCGCCATTGGCAGGCGACCTTCCAGCTCCCCCTCGGGCAGCTGGGCCCGACTCGTTTCGATCTCCTGGCGTTTGGTGGCGACAATCCGATCCAGTATGGTGCTCATGATCGATGGATCTTCTCGT
>JBGQLF010001174.1:0-3938 GCA_041499985.1 Gemmataceae bacterium | reverse complement strand
TTCAAGGGTCGGGGCGCTCCAGAATGGCGACCCTCACGCTTCGCCCAGCCATTTCCAGGCCGCCTCGATTTCGCCCACGTCGAAGTAGTGGATCTTGGCCCTGGTGAACGGCTTGCACACGCTGGCCATCCACTTCTCCCAGGTCTTGTCGCCGACCAGCGCGATCCGCTCGATGTCGAGGCAGTGTTTCGTGGAAAACTTGATGTCGTCCCAGAGGGCGTGCAGATCCCAGCCATGGAAATCGTGGAACTGGGCGAGCAGGCGGATCTTGCCGTTCGCGGCCACAGCCGTTTCCACAAGGGGCACGAACTTCTTGTAATCCTCGTCGTGCAGCTTGCCGCTCATCTTGAAGCCCAGGAGCTTGGGGGAATCGGACTTGAGTTGCTCGATCATGAGTGCACCTCCTTCGATGTTGTCAGGGAGTGGATTCTGGATGCGCCGGTTTGATCACCCCTGCATACAAGTTGCCATCGGTGTGCCAGGGGTCGCCGCCGCCGTTGCGTCCCTCGTGAATCTTATGGAAGTCCTCAACGACGAGGAATTCCGCCAGGTCGCCGGTTTGCTTAAGGTCCTCAAAGAGCTTGTCGCGCTCCGCGTCGATATCAGGTGCGGTGACATGCGTGATTTGCCCTGTCGTGCGGCTCAGGCCGACGCGCTGGTCGTAAATGGCGGACCCGACCCAGTTCGGACGCCCATCCGGATCGACTTTGTCGGAGCGCCAGAAGCGGACGTGATGCCGGTGCCGCGGATTGTCGCCCACTTCTTGCTCGAAGGCCAGGTCTTCCTTGCGGCCAAACAAGTACAGGCTGCTGACGGGAGCCTCCGGGTCCGGCCGCTTGAGCACGGAAGCCTCGGCGATTTCCAGGCTGCTCTTGAGGCTCAGCGGGTCGGCCGGATACCACCTGGCCGCCAGCATGATCTTGATGAGATCGGCCTTGGTGCCGATCAAGGCCACGTTGAGCGGGTCTCCCGGAATGCCATCTGCGGTATGGGTGATGCCGGGTATGTCCTCGAGTGAAGGATGCCGGTGGGAGTACCGCATCCAGAGGCCCGGCACGAGCAGGTACGTCACGGCCAGGTACAACACGACCAGGCCGGTAAAGGCCAGGGCGATCCGCTTGCGGAGACTCCGGCGTTTGGTTGGTATTGCCGTCAGTTTGTCAGGCATGGGATGCCTCCTCGGAACGAGAGTGTGGCGCGGTGGGCAGCCGCAGCGAATCATAGATGGGGGCATTCCGCAGCAGCGTCGGCACTACCATGGCCGCGGCGCAGGCAGCCAGCATCGGCAAGAGCAACGTGAAGCACGCCGTCATCTCGATGACCAGCACGATGCCTGTAACGGGGGCCCGCACGACGGCAGTGAAGAAGGCGGCCATGCCGACGACCGCGAATATGGTCGGAGGTGCGGCCACGTCGGCTAACCAGCCACCGCAAAGGTCCGCGAAGAGCAGCCCCCCCTGCGCCCCCAGGACGAGCATGGGCGCAAACAGCCCGCCCGGCGTTCCTGCCGCATAGGAAACGGCCCCGAGCCCGAAACGGAGTGCCAATACGAGCGCAAGAACCATCGGCGTTTGCGTCCCCGTCAAGGCACGCTGGGTGAGGTTATCACCGCCGCCAACCAGGTCCGGTGCCAACCAGGCCAGCAAGCCCACCGCCGCGCCAATCAGTGCGGCTCGCGCTTCCACCGGCCAGGGCCGGAGTCGCTCCGCAACCGCGAGCGTACCGAGGAGCGTGTAGTTGTAGGCGACACCGAGAAGGCCGGCGCCGACGCCCAGCGCCAGGCCCAGAGGCACGGCTCCAAAGCCGGCGTAATCCAGCGGTGGTACCACGAAATCGGGTGCGTTCCCGAGAAACAGCCGGGCCACCGCGATGGCGCTCGTTGAGGCGCACAACGTGGCGATCGTGATTCGCGTGTCAAACCGGCGCACCAGTTCTTCCAGGACGAACACGGCGCCCGCGATCGGCGCGTTAAAAGCCGTGGCTAGGCCGGCACCCGCACAGGCCGCCAGAAGGGCGAGGACATCTTCCTTGTTGTAGCGGAAAATAGTCCCAAAGACGTGTGCGATGCTGGCCCCCATCTGGACACTGGGGCCCTCGCGCCCGAGTGCCAGGCCGGTCCCCATCGCCAGGATGCCGCCAACGAACTTGACCGGGACGAGCAGGAACGGCGCTTCTGGCTGTTCGCCCCGCAGCACCGCCTCGACGTGGGGGATGCCGCTCCCGCTGGCCGGCGGCGCGAACCGGCGCACAAGCCAGGCCGCCAGTCCGGTTGCGGATGCCGATGCAACGAGCAGGAGCAGCAAGCCGCCCAGCTCCACGCCGTGCGCCCAAGCCAGGATCGCGTCTCGGAACCGATCGGCCCCTTCGAGGGCAAGCCGAAAGATCGCTGCCACGAGCCCCGTGAGCGCTCCCAGGACGAGCGCCAGGAGCGCCAGAGCCAGCAGACGCCCCGGTTCTGGCGCGGGCTCGGGAGCATCTGCCGGTTCTTTCAGGGTGGGTTTCAAGGCTGTCCACTCCATACCCGCGTGCCTCGGCAGAAGCCTGGGCCGGCCAGAGGCGATGGGGCGGGCTCGCGCGGTTTCAGTTAATGTTCCAGGTATAGGTCTGGAAGCGTCCCCAGACCGTGCGCGGCCCCCAGGTGTCGATGTCCTCGTTGCCATAGGCGGTCAAAACGGTGGGGTTCCAGCGGTGCTCGATGACGAACACTTGCGTGAGCCCCGGACCCATCTCCCCCTTGTACCTTCCGTTGACATAAATGGTGAGGTACTGCGTCGTGTAGTTATTAACCACGACTTTCCGAGGAGACGAGGTCGGTTCCTGGTTTTGCTCGAAAGCTTGCGTATCCGCTTTGGTCTGGGCCTGGGCATCGGCGATTTGTCCGCGCAGATTGGCAATCAGATTCTGCTCGGCGGCGACCTGGTCGGCCACGCGCGACACCGCCTGGAGCTCGGCGGCTTGCCGGCGCAGCTGGGCCAATTCCGCCGACTCCTTGAGGACTGCCGACGACGTCAGGCTGGCTTGCTTGCCCGAGACTTTCTCCGCCACCGCGAGTTCGCTGGCCGTATGGGCCAGGGCCACCGGATCCGGCGCTCGGCGGGCCGCGTCGATACGCGACCCGAGTGTGCCCAACGAAGAGAAGGGCAGGTTCAACTCTTTGCGGAAGTTAATTGAGGACGCGGCCGTCCGGCGGGTTGCCTTGGAAGCGACGACCTGCTGGTCCTTCGAGGCAGGGTCGTCCTTCTGGGCCTCGTGTGGCAGCGCCACGGACGCGATTACGAAGACGCCCAACAAAGCCACCCCTGCAATCGTACTGCGAACAAACATGGCGAACTCCTTTGGGACTGCGTGCTACTCGCCCAAGCCTGCTAACGGTTTCACGGGCTCGTGGCCGCCACTCAAGGCACGGCCTGCCTGTCGAACTGGAGCATTCCGCGGACTTGCCGGAACGGAGCCGGGTTCACCGATCCCGCCACGACTTGGATGGCGAAGGCAACCGTCCAGACCGTCATCAGGTTGACGATGTTCCAGTCGCGGGCCTTCACCCAGCCGTAGATGAAAGTGATCACTCCGCCCAACCCACAACATAAGCAGAGGGCAAGGCAGGCGATTCCCATTCCGGTAGCCCCACGCTGGAACATCTGGATAAGGACCAGAATGAAGCAGACGAAACTGACCAGGCTTGCCAGCCCGACCACGAGGGTTGCCAGGGTGTCGTCCATAGTTGCCCTCCGCCAAAGAGATGAATGGTCGTGGGGTCCCTCTCGGATCTAAGGTGACTGATGTCAGCGGGAATTCTATGACTTTCTTGAGTGTCCGCTGTTGCAAGGTTACTCGGCAGTCAGCCCCAGTGGGGCTGACCACCTTGCCCGAGGACGCTACGTGCTCCCCTTATCAAGTCCGCAGAAACAATTGGACACGTCCTTTGGAGTGCGGCGATT
>JBGQLF010001173.1:0-3938 GCA_041499985.1 Gemmataceae bacterium | reverse complement strand
GTGGGACGCTCGACGTGGGCAGCTGAGAGCGGTACGGATTCCGGCGCGGACACATACACCACACGCTCCACAAGCGGAGGTTCCGGACGCACAAGCAGCAGGCCACCCAGTACCATACTCAAAGCTGTCAGGGCCGCGCTGCTACACGGCCAGAGCCAAGAACGGCGCGGCAGCGCGGCTTGCCCGGCACGGAACATCAAGCGATCGCGATCGAAGTGCTCGATTCGCGGCGTCAAATTTGCCAGAGCGGCTTCCAGCTGCTTCAGCTCGGCATCGTAGGCTTGGTCGGACATGGAATCCTCAATCTCTCCCGAAGAGCCGACAGGCCAGCCCCATACCAGCGATGGGCGGTGCTGGAGGAACAGCCGACCAGCTCGGCGATTTGTTCGAAGCTCAATCCGCCCCACAGATGGGCGACGATGACCTCGCGCTGCTCCAGCGGCAAGGCCCCGAGAGCCGCCGTGGCGGCCGAGAGGTCGAGCGCCGTTCCCTCGGCGGCGGTGAACCACAGGGGCATTCGGCCGGCGGCAACGGCTTCGTGATGGCGCCGGCGCCGGGCGGCGCGAGCCGCGCTCAGGGCGCCGTTGCGGACGACGCGGTACAGCCAGGCCACAGGGCTATCCGGCGGCTTCTGCTGGGCGACGAGCTTCAGGAACGCCTCCTGCACGATATCTTCAGGCGCGGCACACCACTGCCGCGCATACAGCACCAGCGCTGCCGCGTGCTCGTCTACCAGCTGTCCGAGAAGTTCCGGTCCCATCAGCAGAAAGGACGCCGGCCGTCCCAGAGTATCCCAAAAAAACGCACTACCAAGGCATCCCGCCAACAAAGTACGTACAAAGAGAGGAACGTACAAGCGCAAGCTGCCCCGTCGGATGACTTCGTATGCAGCTGGTTCCGTTGGGCGATCAGGCAGTCCTCGCGTATTTCCCAGATGAAGAGATGGCGCTGCGCTTCGTCGCCACGGTGCGCCGACTGGAGGCGTCCTGGTTGGTCGATATAGTGCACGCGTATACCAGCGTCGCCGTCTTTTTCGACCTCGATCGCAGCGCTTTCGCCACCGTAGCAGCGCAGCTCCAACGCCTCGAGCGCGAGGCCATGCAAACGGCCGCCGTCACGGAAGGCCGGCTGTATCGCATCCCGTGCTGCTACGAATTCCAGCTCGACCTGGCCCACGTGGCCGAGCACACAGACCTGTCCGCGGAGGAAGTGATTCGCCGGCACACGCAGACCGTCTACACCGTCTACGCCATCGGCTTCTGTCCGGGGTTTCCGTACCTGGGCTATCTGCCTCCCGCGCTGTGCGGTGTGCCTCGGCGGTCGTCTCCCCGAGTACGCGTGGAAGCCGGAAGCGTTGGTCTGGCCGGCCGGCAGACCGGCGTCTATAGCGAGGCCCGCCCCGGTGGCTGGAACTTGATCGGCCGGACTCCGTTGGAGCTGGTTCACGTGGCCGATGGTTATTTTCCGCTACGCACCGGGGATCACGTCCAGTTCGAGCGCATCGACGCGGCGGCGTTTCAGCGGTTGCAGGGACAACGGCTATGGCCCTCAGAATAGAATTGCCTTCGGCAGCAAACTTGCATGCAAGGTTGAGTGAGAGGGACGTTGAACGCACAGCGCGTCCCGGTCCTTCGCTCCTGAACATGGAGAACACTACGATGCCTTACTCAAGCTCCGTGTCGCGACTCACGCAAGCTCTGGCGGGGGCCGAACGTCATTGGCAGCATCGTCACCAGGAAGCCGGTGGCGGGGAGACGGCCGTCACTTCACCCTATACCATTACCCTGGCACGCGAAGCTGGAACTCCCGGCACCTCGATCGCTCACGAGGTCGGCACCCGCCTGGGCTGGCCGGTCTACGATCATGAGCTCCTGGAGCGGATCGCCCAGGAAATGGGCTTACGGGTAAAGCTTCTGGAGCACATTGACGAACGCCGGCAGAGCTGGCTGCGGGAGTGCCTGGAGTCGTTTGCCACGGTGCCCAGCGTGAGCGAAAGTGCCTATGTCCGTCACCTGATCGAGACCGTGCTGGCTCTGGGGACTCATGGTGGATGCGTCATCGTCGGTCGCGGGGCGACGTATATGTTACCCGCGGAGACTACCCTCCGGGTTCGCCTGGTCGCTCCCGTGGAAGACCGCATCAAGGCGATGAGCCAGACATTGGGCTTGTCGCGGCAGCAAGCGGCCCAAAAGGTCCAGGAAACCGATGCGGAGCGCGTGGCGTTTGTCAAACAGCACTTTCGCAAGGATCCCGCCGATCCGCAGCACTACGATGTGCTCCTCAACGCCGCGCGCTGGTCAGTGGCAGAGTGTGCAGAGCTGATCGTGGAAGCGTTGCGCCGTATGCAAGAGCGTACCCTCTGATCCACGCTCCGGTTGAGGATGTCTGGTCCGTATGCGGTTTTTGCAAGCATTCGTCCAGGAGATCAACCCATGCCTTGGGCACGAAGCCACACGGATTCGCCAGGACCTCTGCTGAGCCGGCGCCGCCTGCTGCACGTCGGTGCTCTAGGTTGCCTGGGCCTGAATATGGCCGATCTCCTACGCGCGGAAGCCAAGGCTGCCGGTGGACCTGCCCCAACCTCCCCAGTGAAAGCGTGCATCTGGCTTTTCTACTATGGCGGTCCAAGTCATCTCGATACCTGGGATCTGAAGCCCCACGCCCCCCGCGAAGTGCGTGGCGACTTCCAGCCGATCGCGACGACAGCGCCGGGGCTGCACATCGGGGAGCACCTTCCCCGAACGGCCCGCGTGATGGACAAAGTCGCCCTCGTGCGCAGCCTGCACCATCCGATGCGCAACCACAACTCGGCGGCGGTCGAGGCCCTGTGCGGCCGAACCCCGCTCAAAGGCGATCTGGAATTGCTTGCCGATGATCCCAACAGCTTTCCGTCCCACGGCTCGCTGCTCAGCTATGTGAAACCCGGGCAACAACACGTCCCCCCGCACGTGGCGTTGCCGCACGTGATGCATAATGTGGTGGTGCTGCCGGGACAGACCGCCGGCTTCCTGGGCGCGGCGTACAACCATTTCCAGATCACCCAAGATCCGAATGGTCCGAACTTTCATGTGCAGGAACTGGAGTTGCCCGCCAGTCTATCCCTGGCCCGGCTGGAAGATCGCCAGTCTCTTCTGTCCGTCCTCGACGCACAGCGGCTCCGCGCCGAGCAGCACGCCCGAACCCGGCCGATGACCGTGTATCAGGAGAAGGCGTTCCAGCTGTTGCATTCGCAGCGAGTCCGCCAGGCCTTTGACCTGGCGCGCGAGCCGGCCCGGCTGCGGGAGCGCTACGGCCGGAATACCCTGGGCCAAAGCCTGCTGCTCGCCCGCCGCTTGGTGGAGGCGGGAGTGCGGTTCGTCAATGTGTATGACAAGGTCCACAACGGCCAATTGGCCAACTGGGATAGTCACGAAAACAACTTTGCCCGACTCAAGGACGATCTGCTGCCGCCGGCCGATCTGGCGTTCTCCGCACTGATCGAAGACCTGGACGCCCGCGGTTTGCTGGCCTCGACGCTCGTGGTGGCGCTGGGAGAATTCGGCCGGACGCCGCGCATGAACAAGACCGGCGGCCGTGATCATTGGCCGGACTGTTTCAGCGCCGTCCTGGCCGGCGGTGGCATCCACGGCGGGATGGTGTATGGAGCCAGCGACAAGCTGGGGGCTTATCCCAATGCCGACCCGGTTACTCCGGGAGACCTGGCGGCGACGCTCTTTTGGCGTTTCGGCCTGGATTCGGCAAGCGAGCTCCGCGATCTGATCGGGCGACCGTACCGCCTGGCCGACGGCGAACCGTTGCGCAAGCTGTTCATCGGTTGAGCGATCCCCACGGTCGTGGCAAGTTATAGGAACCGCGCAAGTATAACTTGGACATTGACAGTGGCATGTCAGCAAATGGGTGGCACGCCCTGAGTCTTCGAAGGGCGTGGTGGGGACGGC
>JBGQLF010001172.1:0-3938 GCA_041499985.1 Gemmataceae bacterium | reverse complement strand
CGGCGCAGCTCGTCGGCGTGCGCCGGGTGCTCGCTCACGAGTTCTTCGAGATCGACCGACTCCCGAGCCTTGAGCCGGGCCGTCAGTCTCTCAACCAACTCCGCCAACTCGGCGGCCACGGCGCCAGACGTCGGTGGATGTATCGATGCGTTCACGGCAGTTCCTCCTCACCTAGCACGTCGCGGAGCCGCTGCAGGGCCCGCAGCAGCCGCATCTTGACCGCGCCTTCACTCACGCCCATGACCGCCGCGGTGTCGGTGGTTGACAGATCTTCCAGGTAGCGCAGCACGAGCACGTCGCGGTCCCGTTCGGGCAGCGCCTCCAGGGCCGCCCGCACCCGGTCACGCTGCTCCCGTCGTCGCAGCCGCGCACTCGGACCACTGTTGGCGGCGAGCAGGCGCTCGGCCAGCGCCACGACCGAGTCGCCGGGCAGGCCGGGCGGCTCCTCCCGTCCGACACTCCGCCGGCCGGCGTGCACATGCCTCCGGGAGGCGTCGGCCAGCCGGTCCGAGACGAGGCGCCGCAGCCACGGGTAGAAGGGCAACGGCCGGTCGCGGACGTACTCGTCCAGGCGCGCCGCCGCTTCGACCATGGCCTCCTGGACGACGTCGGAGGGGTCCATCCGTGCCGCCAACCGACGGTCGATTCGGACCGCGACCATGCGTCGGAGTTTCGGCCGGTGCCGCTCGAGCAGTTGGCCGCGGGCTGCTCTGTCGCCGCGGCTGACAGCTTCCAGCAGTTGTTCGGTGTCAGGACTGGGTCGTGTCGGCATGCGAGTCGTTCTCCTAAGACCTTAGCCGCAAAGCAAGGCACCGGGGTCACACAAAAAGCCGCGTTGGACGAGCGGTAGCCGTAAGTATAGTGCGAATTGCTACTTGTGTTGGCGCAACTTTGGTAAGACTGGCTTGGTTCAAGAGTGGGAGACAGGCAGGCAGGTCCGGCTCGGCTCCGGACCGACCCTGCTCGGCTTGCGGCGCCTACTCGTTGGCGGGACGCCATTAACCCGGCAAGAAAGATCCTTCCGTAGGACGGCTCTCCCGAGCCGTCCGGACGGCTCGGGAGAGCCGTCCTACTTGTTGTTGCTGGGTTAATAACAGAGGGAATCCCTCTTCGCTCTATACCCGCGCCAAACCGGCCCGTTCCGGTGACCAGACGTAAAGGCCGCTTGGCGGCAGGGTGGTCTTGCTCTCACCTGCCACTATCTTTTCGTCCCGGCACGCGAATCTGTCGAGGTGGAAGCGGAGTGGCGGGTCGCATTTACGGAGCCCGGCGATTTCATACCGGCGTGGCTCGGATTGGCCGGAGTGTACCTGGGGCAGCAGCGCCTGAAGCACAAGAACAGGCCCCAAGCCGAGTGGGACCAGGCGGTGCAGGCACTTTTCGCATCGAGCGGATTGTAGCTCGGCTACACAGGGAGGCATTTATTCCGCCTCGCAGCCGGTACAGCGGATCTGCCAACCGCCGCCCAGGGCTCGGTAAACCTGGATCAGGCCCATCGCGACTTCACCGCGCGCTTGCGCCAGCGTGTCCTGCAACTGCACCAGCGTCTGCTCCAGCAGGGTGACCCGGGTAAGATCAATCGCCCCCGCCGTGTACTGGGCAAGTGCAATCTTGACAGCCTTCTCGGCGTCGTCCACGCTGGCGGCTTGTAGCTTCGTGCGCTGCTGGGCGCGCAGGAACATCACCAGGCCGTTGCCCACGTCCTGTTGGGCGCGGAGGACGGTGTTCTGGTAGGTCGCCACCAACTCCTGAAACCGGGCATCCTGGAGGCGAACGTTATTCAGGATTCGCCCATAGTTGAGGATGTTCCAGGTGAAGGAAGGGCCGACGTTCCCCGCCAGGGCCTGTTCCCGGAAGAGATCCTTGAAATGCTCGGCCGAATACGTGATCGTGCCATTGAGCGCCATGTGGGGATAAAACTCGGCTTCGGCCACGCCGATTTGGGCGCTCTGGGCAGCCGCCTGACGCTCCGCGCGGCGGACATCCGGGCGGCGGCGCAACAGGTCGGCGGGGATGCCGACAGCCACTTCCGCAGGCGCGATGGGAATCGGCGCCGGGCCAAGCCGGGCCTGGAGGTCTTCCGGGGGAATGCCGAGCAGGATGCACAGCTGGTTGCTCGTTTGCCGGAGGCTGATCTCCAACTCGGGGATCTGGGCCTCGGTTTGCTCCAGGGTGCTCCGGGCCTGGACCACATCGAGCTCATTGGTCGTGCCGGCCTTGAAGCGCCCTTCGACGATCGTCAAGGTCGCACGCTGGAGATCCACGTTTTGCTGGGCGTACTTGATCCTTTGTTCGAGGGTGCGCAGCTGGGTATAGTTCGTGGCCACGTCGCCCAACAGGGTGACCAACACATCGTCGTAGTTTTCCACCGAGGCGTTCAGGGTCGCTTCGTCTGCTTCCACTGCCCGCCGAAACCGG
This sequence comes from Gemmataceae bacterium, assembly GCA_041499985.1. Classification (GTDB taxonomy): domain Bacteria; phylum Planctomycetota; class Planctomycetia; order Gemmatales; family Gemmataceae; genus JBGQLF01. The sequence continues at coordinate 1,520 of JBGQLF010001172.1, read as the reverse complement.
CCCCAGAAGTCGAGTTCCCACCGCAGGTTAAACCCGTAATCCCATTGGGCGAACCAGCGTTTCACCCCGGTTCCGAGGAACCGGTTGGCGGTTTCCCGACTGAGCGCCAACCGCGTATAGTCTCCCGATGCCGTTTGCGTTTGGGGAAAGAGGTTGCCGACGTCGATGCACAGCTGGGCCCGTGCTTCCAGCACACGGAAGCCCGCCTCGCGCAAGGACAGGTTCTGCTGGTACGCCGAGCAGACGAGGGAAGCGAGCACCGGGTCGTTGAAGACCGTCCACCACTTACTCAGGTCGTCTGACTCCTTCCGCACGCGCACATCGGCGGCGTCAATCCAGTCTTTCGCTACGGGGGCTGGCGGCCGGCCATAGTTAGGCCCAACTTTGAATCCGTTATCGATGTATTCTTCCAACGTGGTGCAGCCGCACATTAGCACGGAGGCGAGCAAGAGACCGCCGAGACATGCGAACGAATGCAACGAGGTCGCCGGCGTTGTGACTTGCATTGGGGAATCTCCGGAACGGCTTCCCTCTTGTGGGGACGACGACAACGGTTGGGGATCCCGCGTCCGTTGGCACCGAAGCACGGAGGCGGCAACCCGCCAATCGGCAAGACCGGCGCGCTCTGACCCGCTCTGCTCATAGTCTCGACCATTTCCCTAGAACCGGATTACCGAAAAGAATCGGAAAATGGGGAAGAGCGAGAAGTCGAGGATCGGACGGCGAATAGCCGTACCCTCGCCACCGAAGGGGAAGACCGGCTGGTTAAATTGGGGTACGAAGCGAGCTCTACCGTAGCCCGTCGCGTTCGGCCTTGTGGGTTAGGATTCCGATCCTGACGTCAGGATCGGAATCCTAACCCACGTGGTTTTGTCCTGGGGCGACCGGACTTATCCTGATTTCCCAGCGGGTTTGGGGGAGGGCGGCGCCACATCCTTGGGCATCGAAGTGGTGGGCTTGCTGTCGGTTTTGCTATCGCTGCTGCACGCCGGGACGAGGAACAGGAGGGGCAGCAGGATTGCTCCGGGCAGCAGAATACGACGAACCATCGGGAATCTCCTTGCCTTGAGTCCAGGTAACAGATCACTCGGAGGAGCCCGCTTTCTCCAAGTAATCGGGCTCCTGATTGGGGATTTCGTCCACCCGCTCTGCGGCCAACCGGAGACTAGAAATCCGTCCCCTGGATCTGCCCATCCTTCGTGCCGGTAAGGTAAGAAAGCGAGAAACTATCGATTGCCCGGGCGTTCAGCCCTCGGACGGACCCGTCTCCCATGGCAATGTTGCAGATGTTGCCCGCATGCAGGCTGCCCGCAGCAAACACGGACAGGCCTCGGCCGTCGGCGGCGGTGCTGCAATTCTGACCCGGCGGCGAGTTCGGATTGGGGCAGATGCCATAGGCGGAAAACCAGACACCAAAGGCCCAGGAATTCGTGAGCCATTTCCTGCCGATGAGCGGGTCGGAACTCGTGAGATCAACAATCCCCCCCGCACACTCGGCGAGCATGATGGTGTTGCTGGTG
>JBGQLF010001171.1:0-3949 GCA_041499985.1 Gemmataceae bacterium | reverse complement strand
GGCAGCTGTGTGGTCCATCCCAGTAGCTCCTCAACGGCGATGGGGATGCGGAATCACTTGGCAGCTACTATTGTCTTCGCCCAGCTGCATTTGGGCAATCCTGGGGTACAGGAGGGTGATTACTCGGACGGACTCCTAGGGCAGTTAGTAGCCGCCACAAAATCTCGTAATTCGGAAACTTAGTGTCCCGATCGCATCGTTTGCATCCGTCGAATTGTACGGGGCGCCCAGGAACGGTTCCCGGTCGCCGGGGGCAGCTCACTGGCCCCGGACCTGCGCGACCAGTTCGCGGACCTTCTGGACGATGCGCTCCTCCACGTTTGCTCCCCAGCAAGAGCCGGCCAGCTCACCCGAAGTGATGGTCGCTTCGTAGCCCCCCTCCTGAAGCACACGCTGGCTGGGGATGTAGGCCATCACGTCATTGGCATAGGAGGCCACCCACGTCCCGGCCCCCAGCTCGCGCTTGAGCCGGTGCGCGTAGTCCACCACGGCCTCGCCACCCAGCGCCACCCAAGTGAGCTGGGGTCCCAACTGCCAGACCTGGACCGGATACGGATAGGTCGTCGCAAACTTTCCGTTCTTCTCGAGGACCTTCAGCAACATCACCGCCCGACGCTGTTGGTACAGCGGTTTGCTCTTGGCTTGTTCTTCCAGTTCTTCCTTCGTCGGTAGCTTAGCGAGCGTGAGCTCGACTTCGCCGAAAACGGCCTGTGCCTCCCCAGTAATCAGCCGCATCTGACCCTGGAGCACCATCTCGACGGCCTCGGCCAGCTGCCGCCCGTATTGCTGACAAAGTTCCACTGTCCGTCGCGGGAGAGGATTCGCGTCTCCACCACAGCCCATGAAGAACAGCGCGGTCACGCCCGCGTGCGCCTTCTCCAGGTATTCCTGGGCATAGCCTGCATAGTCGCCGCACCACAGATAGTCACCGAGCGTGGTGTTGTGGCAGGCGTAACCAAACGCCACCGCGCGCAGTTTGCCGTCGGGCGATTCCACCCGCAGGACCGGCACGTCGTGGTCCACGGGGCCCTTGGCGTTGGTGCCATTGATGATGCCCTTGGGCGTCGGCTCGCGGCGATTGACCGCGAAACCTGCCTTGCCGATTCCTGAGGATAAGCGAGCCGGCTTCAAGTCGGCGAGCGCCTGTCGAATGACCTCCACCAGTTGGCCGCGCAGTGTCTGGGTGTACCGGCGAACTTTCTCTTCATCCTTGGGCGTTACTGGATACCAAGGGTCGCTGTCCAGATCGTCGCTCAACAAGGGACCGCAATGGGTATGCGAGGAGGTGAATAAAACCTGGTCGCGGGACAGACCGTGCTTCTGTTTCAACTCCGCGGCAATCGAAGCGGTGAACTGGCCCCGCAAGCCGACCAGGTCCGTGGTGACGAGGACCAGCCGCTTGCCAGCCGGGTCTTCCAGGGCCAGGGCTTTGGCGTAGAGGTGCTGAAGTCGGCCCTCCGCGGGCTTGGTCCGCGCCCCGTAGCCAGCCATCCAGATGGACTCTTCCGGCGTGATGACCACGGCCGCAACGCCGGCTTTCCAGGCGTCCTTGTCAGCGCCCGGCTCGGCAGCGCCCGCAGGGCAGACCGCCAGTACGGCCAGTAACAGGAGCGGAGTGGATACTCTGATCGGTAAGCTCATGGTTGACCCTCAACAGGACCGTTGGTTTTTGGCGGTCTCCGCAGCAGCAGGAGCCGGACGTGATCCGCAGCCATGCCGACCTGGGTTTCCCCGCGTGCTACGAGTATCGTAGAGAGACCCTCGGACAACGTCTGTCCGTAGCATAGTGCTGTTCGTGGTGACCTGCCATGCTCCAACACCCGGATACGCGGATAAGCCGCCGGGCACCGCACCATCCGAAACACCCCGGCAAGCCATCGGATACTCCCAGTGGCAGTGAGCGCCGCGTGGACGAACCGATGCCGATCGGCATGGCGGTAGAACAATTTCTACTTGCCTTGGCGGCGCGATACATGCCAACCGAGATGTGCGAGCAGCATGAGACCAAGAACGACTCTGATGCCGCTGCTCCGGTCGCGGATTCCCAGCAGCCGACATCGGAGGCCACTTCTTAAGCGTAATGGCCATTATGCGACGTAGTAAGGAGAAGCCGGTCCTGCATCCCTGATTTTCGCTTGAATCGCTCAGCGCTTCATACTCCCACGCTGTGGCGCGGACGACGCGCGTCCAGTCGTGGTGGGGACAGGCACCGCGCCCCGATCACGGAGGACGTTCGTGCTTGATTGCCGGGCTCGCCGGGGTCACTTCGACTTGTGCCTGTATACCCCGTTCCAGTCGGGGCCGGGCTGCTCGCGCAGGAACTCCTCGCAGCGTGCGCCGAGGAGCTCGGAGGGGTAGTCCCTTCCGCGCGGGGACAGCTGCTGAGCCGCCGCGAACGCCTGCTTGGCCTCCGCCCAGGATCGGTTCAGGTAGAGTTCCATGGCCCGGTCGTACGCCTGCAAGAAGGCCTCCTGCGCGCTGTCGAGGTCGCCTCGGGCGCAGACGAGCTCGTAGATCAGCACCCCCCGGGTCTTGCCCTTGACCGCGACCAGGTCGAGCTTGCGGGCGACGAAGTCGTCCGGTACTCGGCTGAAGGTGTCCTCGCTGATGATGACTCTCGTCTGGTAGAACTTGTTGAGGCCCTCCAAGCGGCTCGCCAGGTTCACGGCGTCCCCGATGATCGTGTAGTTCATCCGCTCTTCGTAGCCGATGTTGCCGACGATCACCTCCCCGGTGTGAATGCCGATGCGGGTGCGGAAGACCGGGTGCAATTCGGCCTCCCACTCGATCGCGAGGCGGTCGAGGTACTGCTGGCACTTGAGCGCCGACGCGCAGGCGAGACGGGCGTGGTTCTCCCGCGGCAGCGGAGCGCCCCAGAAGGCCATGATGGCGTCGCCGATGTATTTGTCCAGTGTTCCCGCGTTGTCGAGAACGATACGGCTCATGCCGTTGAAGTAGACGCCTAGCCGTTGGACGAGCTCTTCGGGGGTCAGCTGTTCGGCGATCGAGGTGAAGTCGGCGATATCCGAGAAGAAAATGCTGAGCTCTCTCTTCTCGCCTTCGAGGACAGCCTCCTTCTTGAGCGCGTTGAGCTGCAAGACGAGGTCCGACGGAACGTACTTCTTGAAGGAGCGCAGCCCGCGCTTCATGTTCCGGACGGATTCGGCGATCCTGGCGACCTCCAGAATGCGGCTCTCGACAACCCCGCTCGAGTCGAGTTCCAACCGGCTCACCTTGTCGACCTCCTCGCACAGGACGGCGAGTGAGCTCGAGATACGCCTGGCGATGCGCAACCCGATCAGGACGGCGAAGAGCAGGAACAGCAGGACTCCGAGGAGCATGAAGCGCGTGTTTGTGCTGATGCTCCCCATGATGTCGCTCTTCGGGAAAATGATTCCGATCGTGAAGCCGGTACCTTTCTTGAAGGGATGGCTGACCAGGCTGGCCATGTTCGGCTCGCCACCCGTGCCTTCCAACTCGAAGAAGCTCTCTCCATCGCGGCGGTACGACAGGAGAGCCATCCGGATGTCTTGATCCGGCTCCTCCTCGACGGCGTAGAGCTGGTAGGGGTCCTCGCTCCCTGCAGGGCTGGGCTTGAAAAGCTGGTCTAATTCCTTCTCGGACCTGACCGGGATGGCGATGACCTGATCGCGGTCGTTCACGACAAAGGCCCTGCCGTGGTCGAGAATTTTGAGAGTGCCGAGGAACTGAGACAGGGTCATCAGCTTGATATTGATGGCAGCGACGGCAAGGAGAGCGCCGTCCTTGTCGTATATCGGCGTGGCGCAGGAATAGAGGAACTGCTTCGAGGTGCCGGACACGTACATGTCCGTCCAGATCGTCTGACCGGCACTGACCGCCTTGATGAACCAGGGCCTCTTCCGCGCGTCGTAGCCGTTCGCCAGACTCTTCACGCTGTTCGTGTACTTGTTCGGGAAATCGGGATTCT
>JBGQLF010001170.1:0-3949 GCA_041499985.1 Gemmataceae bacterium | reverse complement strand
GCGACTGCAAGGCTGACTACCGACCTGCCGGGCTCGGCTTTGGCCGGGCGGGATTCGCACCCGCTGGACGACAGACCGAATTTCGTGGATCATCGCATGATTCACTCCTTTCGGACCAGCATAGCCTGGTCGCAACCACCAGATGGTTTATCGTTGGGTTTCCGTTAACCATAGTGCGTGACACAAGCCCGAAGCGCCAGCGAGAGCAACTCCTTCCCACGCTGGCGCTTCGGGTTCGTCGAGAAAGGGTTTGTCCGTCAGCTCTCCGTTTCGCTTCCGCTTCTACGCGCGGGACACAGCAGGTGCTATAGTTGCTCTTGTGGTGTTAACCCCGATCGGCTATCGGTGGGGCGTTGGGCTCTGTCCAGAACCGAAATCTCCCGGCTGAGTTGTGAGGACGTAATGGATCAACTGGCAAACCTGCTGCAAAAGATCGAAGAAGTCTGCCGTCACCTCTTTTCCAGCCAGGAGCTGATGGCCGTCCTCAGCCGGCCCGACTTTATGGTCGCTGCCTTTGTGGCGCTCAACCTGATCGTTTTTGTCGAGACCGGCCTGCTGGTGGGGTTTTGCCTGCCCGGCGACTCACTCCTAGTGACGGCCGGGCTGGTTTGCTATCACAGCGGCTGGAGTCTGGGCTTGCTCATGGGTACGCTCGCGGTGGCAGCGATCGTCGGCGATAGCGTGGGCTATTACCTCGGGTTCAAAACAGGGCCTCGTATCTTCAACCGGGACAAGTCGTTGCTGTTTGCCAAGGACCATCTGCTCAAGGCTCAGGAGTTCTACGACCGCCACGGCGGCAAGACGATCATCCTCGCGCGCTTCATTCCCATCCTGCGGACGTTTGCTCCGGTGGTCGCCGGCGTTGGCCGGATGGAGTACCGCAAATTCCTGTTCTTCAATATCTTCGGCGGTATCGGCTGGGTCGCCGGCATGCTGCTCCTGGGCTTTTTCCTGACGCCGGTGCTCGATCCCGCTCTCAAGCCTCTCTTCGGCGAGGGTTTTAAGGTGCAGGATCACATCGAGAAGGTGATCATCATCGTGGTGCTGCTGTCGGTCTCGCCCGGCATGGTGGCGTGGGCACGTAGCAAGTTCTTCGGTCCAGCGAAACGGCCGGCGTCGCATGGGATCACACCGCACCGCATCCACGAAAAGCAGGAAGTCACGCAGAGCTAAGAACTGTTCGGACAGAACGTAGCCACAAGCGTCTCGCTTGTAAGCTAACTGCCCACAAGCGAGACGCTTGTGGCTACGATGCCAACTGCCAGCCGCGCTTTTGTCCGCTAACTCTGAGAACGCTTTCTACCCGGCGACAAAAAACAACCTATCCAAGATGGCCCGCCTGTCTGCCGACGAGAGCTTCGACCACGCGGTTGTGACAGAATTACGCCGCCTGGGCCATGACGTCCTGACCGCTCAGGACGCAGGCCAAGCCAATCTGCGAGTTGCCGACCAGGACCAATTCCGTTTCACCCTCCTCTGGTGATCTGGTCGCCTGATCCAGTTTTCGCTTGAGCCGTCCCACGCTGCGCGCGACGATGGCGGCCATGGACCGTCCCTGGGTTGGCCCGAAATGCCCGCCATCCGCTGGCCTTGGACAGGGAGAAACCATGTTCGTGTCCCCTGAACCGCCCTGGCAGGCGGAGGACGGTTTCGGCCGCCGCCAATTGCTCCGCGCCGGTTTCCTGAGTCTTCTGGGTCTGAGCACGCCGGACCTGGCCCGGTTGCGCGCCCTGTCCGCTGCCGATTCCCCGGCCCAGCGGAGGAGGCACAACGCATGCGTCTTCCTGTTTCTCTTCGGCGGGCCTAGCCACCTCGACCTCTGGGATATGAAGCCAGCGGCACCGGCCGAGATTCGCGGCGAGTTCCATCCGGTTGCCACCAACGTGCCCGGTATCCGTGTGTGCGAGCACTTGCCGCTGTTGGCACAGCAGATGGACAAGATCTGCCTGCTGCGGTCGATGACCCATCGCATGAACGTGCATGGGCCGGCTTGCAGTGAGATCTTCAGCGGCCGGGAGTACTTCGGTCCGCCGACAACCGACCAGGCCCGGCGGGAAGACTGGCCGTCGCTCAGCGCCCTGGCCATGCGCTACGGCCAACCGCGGGCCGGGATCTCCCCATCGGTCGTGCTGCCGTGCTACCTTCAGTTCCCCGGTCAGGCCAAACGCATCGCCGGACAAACTGGTGGCCGCATGGGAGAGAGATACAGCGCGTTGCTCCTTCAGAGCGATCGCGCGCGGGCGGGTGGGGCGATCGAGGGACTCAAGCCGCTGGAAGGATTTCCCCTGGAGCGAATCCAGCAATGTCGCAACCTGCTGGGGCAGATCGAGGGGCGTCCCGTCTGGGGGCCTGAGGTGGACCAGTTCGAGCGGATCTATCGGGGCGCGTACGCACTGCTCGAGAGCCGGGCCGCCGAGGTATTCGACCTCGGCCGCGAGGCGCTGGCGGTGCGGGAACGGTATGGCCAGACGACGGTTGGGGAAAGCCTGCTGACGGCCCGCCGCCTGGTCGAAGCCGGTGTGTCGCTGGTTTCGGTCAACTGGCAAGACGAGACGAAGATCGACGGCGTGAACACCTGCTGGGACACCCACCAGAACAGCTTTCCGAAGCTGAAGAATCTCCTCTGCCCCATCTTGGACCAAGCTTTCTCTGCCTTCGTGGAGGATCTCCACAGCCGTGGGTTGTTGGAGACGACTCTGGTCGTGGCAGTCGGCGAGTTCGGCCGCACGCCGAAACTGGGTCAGTTCAGCCAGAGCAGCAACACCCAGAAGACCGGCCGGGACCACTGGCCGCACGCCTTCACCGCACTGCTCGCGGGCGGCGGGGTACGGGGCGGCCAGGTTTACGGTGCGACCACGACCGATGGCGGCTACGTAACGGACCGGCCCATCACCCCCGCGGACCTGACCGCCACCATCCTGTACCATCTGGGCATCGACTGCACGCTCCACTACGAGGACGAGTTCCAGAGGCTCCGCAACCGGCTCAGCGAAGGCAGGCCCGTGAAGGACTTGAGCTGATCGGCCGAGGCCGACATGAAGGTAAGCTGCCCTCCTGAGCAGGCTGGCTCGAAACCGGGAACAGGGAGCAGACATGGATGTGGCTCACATCCGAGTAATTGTTAACTCTCCGTAATTGTTGAGGGTTCAACAATAGCTCGTCTTGACACGGGGTGGTTCTGGAACTTACTCTGGATGTGCACATCCTAGGCAGACACGCCACAGCGTTGTGGAGGCAATGTCAGCAATGAAATGACTTTCTATTAGGGAGGACGCAAGCCATGGTACACCGATCTGAATGGCGCCCGCATCAGATTAAACGATGCGTTCTCAGCGTGGAGTTAATCGAAGATAGACTACTCTTGAGTAGTACTACGCTTCTAGCAAGTCTTCCAGAACCTATTCTTGCCTCCTTACTGCCAGCGACATCGGCCTTAACGGCTACAGCCCATCCCGTTCCCGCCTCCTTACCGTCAACGACATCGGCCTTAAAGGCCACGGCCCATCCTGGTGTCTCGAGCAGCCTTACTGTGGATACGACCGCCAATGGGAGCATTCGTGCGCCCCATGGCGGCGGCGTGGGCGCTGATGGACTTGTCCCAGGTAGCGTTGTGGCGGCAGGCAGGGACCTGGATCTTGGCGGGGCCGGTCTCCAGGTCCAGGAGAACGCCGACGTAAACCTAGTCGGCGCCAGCGTCCCCGCTGCGGAAGCACCTGGCCTGCGTGGGAGCGGCGCGGTGGGTGTGGACTCGGGTCTGGTCGGCGTCCAGCTCCAGGAGAACGCCGACGTGAACTTGGCCGCTGCCGGCGTCCCCGCCGCGAAGGCATCTGGCCTGCGTGGTAGCGGCGCAGTGGGCGTGGAGTCGGGTCTGGTCGGCGTCCACGCCGACGTGAACTTGGCACCTGGCCTACGTGGTAGCGGCGCGGTGGGCCTGGAGTCGGGTCTGGTC
>JBGQLF010001169.1:0-3954 GCA_041499985.1 Gemmataceae bacterium | reverse complement strand
GTCGGGAGTTTTCCCTGCTCACGCCGAATCGGTCTACCTCACCGGCCGTAATATCGGCGACGAGTATCGCTACGTCCTCGACCGCCGCGGCCAGAAGAAGTACCCCGGCAATATGCTAGAACGTCCGGGCCTGCTGCTCAACCCGTGGGCCGTTCGCTCGACGGACACGGGCGAACAGCTCGCAGCGCGCGGCGAGGAATTCGGCGCCAAGGGTGTTCCGCGCCCCCACGAAGCGGCCACGCCCCCGCAGTCCAGAACTCCGGCTGGCATCGCAGCTACGGGCGATTTCGCCAATCTCGATTTCCTGGCCGAAGCCTCGGCCGTAGTCGTCAATCTCGTGCCCGCCAAGGACGGCGTGGTCAAGGTCGAACGCAAGGCCATCGGTTCACATGCGATGATTCATGTCGTGGCCGTCGATCCGCTCTCCACGACCTACCGCTCGACGGCGCTCCCCGAACAACCGGCCCGATTTGTCGATCTGCGGCTAAGGATCGCGCTGGATCCGCAGGGCCACTTCACCCAGCAGAAGCAAGTGAGCGTGCTGTCGCCGGGGCAGCCGTTCGTGCTCGCCGACGTGGCGGGGAGCCGATTCGAGGCCTACGATAGTCTGCCGAGAGTCTACAGCCTGTATGCCACACTCTCGAAGGATCCGAAGCTGGCCCAGTTCGCGTTCGTGCTCAGCTGGCCGAAGCTCAAACCTGAAGAGAAGCGGACACTCTACTCGAAGTACGCCAGCCACGAGCTGCACTTCTTCCTGTCCAAGAAGGATCCTGCCTTCTTCGCGGCGGTGGTGAAGCCCTATTTGGCCCATAAGAAGGACAAGACGTTTATGGACCGCTGGCTGCTCGAAGCTGACCTGAGCGAGTACCTGCAGCCCTGGTGGTATGCACGACTCAACACCGTCGAGCGCGTTCTGCTGGCCCAGCGGCTGCAAGGCGAGCAGGCCAAGACGGCCCGGTACCTGAACGATGTACTGCGCTTGCGGCCGCCAAACATGGACCGCTTGTTGAGCCTGTTCGACACGGCGGTGAATGGCGGAGCCCTAGACACAGGGGATGCTCTTGGCTTGGCGAAGGCGAAAAGCGATGCCCCAGAGAATCGCCCCATGCCGCTCCCCGCAACGGAGGCGCTCAAGTCCGAGAGTCGTGCTGCTGGTGGCCTTGGCGGGCTCGGCGGCGTCCCATCGAGCAAAATCCCGACGAGCACGGCCTCTGACAGCACAGCCGAGGCGAAAGACGCCGAAAAACTGCGCGCTGGCCGCAGTGCCGGCTGGGGGCTTGAGAGAAGGGCCGAGGACAAAAGGTCCCTGGGGACAGGGCTACTCCTTGGCGAAGTCAACGGTAAGTTGTTCTTCCGCGACGACCGCGCGGAGGCCGCCGTTCGCCAACTGTATCGCCGGCTCGATCCCACCATGGAGTGGGCCGAGAACAACTACTATCAGTTGCCGATCCAGCAGCAACTGGCCGACCTCGTGCCCGTCAGCCCGTTCTGGCTCGACTACGCGCGGTACGATGGCAAGGGGCCGTTCCTCTCCCGGCACCTCGCCGACGCCTCGCGCAATTTCACGGAAATGATTTGCGCGCTGGCGGTGCTTGATCTCCCCTTTGAAGCCGGCAAGCACGACGTGAAGTTTGCCGCCGGCCGGATGACCCTGACGCCAGCGGGCACCATGATTGCCTTCCATGAGGAGGTCCGCCCGGCGCTGGGACCGGCGGGCCAACCCCCCATCCTCATCAGTCAGAATTTCTACCGCCAGGGCGACCGCTACCGCGAGGAAGACGGCGAGAAGGTCGACAAGTTCGTCACCGGCGAATTCCTCGTCCACACCATCTATGGCTGCCAGGTGGTCGTCACCAACCCGACATCCGCCCGGCAAAAGCTGTCCGTGCTCATCCAGCTCCCCGTCGGCGCCATTCCGGTCGCCAACGGTCAATTCACGAAGACGGTCATGCTCGACCTGGAACCCTATCGCACGCAAGCCATCGATTATTTCTTCTATTTCCCGCTGCCGGGCAGATTCGCTCACTTCCCCATCCATGTGGCCAAGAATGAGAAGTTCATTGCCGCCGCCCAGCCCGTGTTGTTCGACGTCGTCGAGAAACCGAGCAAGCTCGACACGGGTTCCTGGGAATATGTCTCCCAGAACGGCACGGCCGAAGAAGTGCTGGCTCTGCTCGGCCGGGAAAACGTCCTTGCGCTCGACCTGGAGAAGATCGCCTTCCGCATGAAGGACCGAGCATTTTTCGAAGCCGTCTTGCACCTGTTGCACGAGCGGCACGCCTACCACGCCACGCTCTGGTCCTATGCCCTCTATCACAATGTTCCTGCCGTCGCCCAGCAATACTTGCTGCACACCGAGCAGATCGTGGCCGAGTGCGGCGGGCCGATTCGCAGCCCGCTGCTAACGGTCGATCCCGTCGCCCGGTACCAGTACGAACATCTGGAGTACACACCGCTCGTCAATGCCCGCGCCCATGCCCTCGGCCAGCGCCGGCACATCGTCAACGCCCGGCTGCACGAACAGTACCACCAGTTCCTCAAGCTGCTGTCGTACCGCTCGCCATTGACCGACGACGACAAGCTGGCCGTTACCTACGCTTTGCTTCTGCAAGATCGCATCGAGGAAGCACTCGCGACCTTCGCCCAGGTGCGCCCCGAGCAGGTGGCGACCCGGTTGCAATATGACTACTGCGCGGCCTACCTCGAGCTCTTCAGCGACGAGCCGCAGCGGGCTGGGGCCGTCCTCGCCCGGTACGCCGACTATCCCGTTGACCGCTGGCAGAAAGCTTTTGCCGCCCTCGGCCGTCAACTGGACGAGGCGGAAGGCAAGGGACCGAAGGTGGCCGACATCGAGGACCGCAGTCAGCGGCAGGGCCAGCCCACCGCGACCGAGCCCGGCTTCGAATTCACCCTCGATGCCAAGCAGATCCAACTGACCTGGCAGAACGTGAACGAGGTGCGAGTCAACTACTACCTGATGGACGTGGAGCTGCTGTTCAGCCGGAATCCATTCGTGCAGGAGGTCAGCGGCCCCTTCGCCTCGATTCGCCCCAACAGCACGCAGTCGGTGAAGCTACCCGCCGGGCAAGCCAAATTGGCCATCCCGCTGTCCAAAGACCTGGCGAGCCGGAACGTACTCGTCGAAGTGACGGCCGCCGGCAAAACGCGCTCGCGTCCCTACTATGCCAACGCCATGGACGTCCGCCTACTGGAGAACTATGGTCAGCTTCTCGCCACCGAATCGGCCAGTGGCAAACCGCTACCGAAGGTCTACGTGAAGGTCTACGCCCGCTTGGCGGATGGCAGTGTCAAGTTCCATCGGGACGGCTACACCGACCACCGGGGCCGCTTCGACTACGCTTCAGTCAGTACGCCCGAGAAGCAACCGATTAGCCGGTTCGCGGTGTTGGCACTGAGCGAAGAGCGCGGGGCGATGATTCGGGAGACAGCGCCACCGCAACAGTGACCCTGCTCTTGGCGACAGAACAAGGAAAAAACAGGGGTTCACTGATAGGACAAGGCGAAACATCCATCGCGGCAAAGAGTGCCCCAACCGCCTGATCTTTGTGCAAATGGGGCTGGACAGTTAGGTCCTTGATGCTGGGCTTTTCGGGGCGGTTACGCTCATGGTGATGGTGACCACGTTCATCGCTCCCCCCTGCTGAAGCTTTGGTTGCCGCCGATTCCGGGCGAACAGCCAGCTCCGAATCCGGAAGGGATCGAAGAACTGGCTTCTGAGCCTTGACGGGCGGGCGCCATTGGTCCAGATTAACCCTCCTCCGCCACCTGGGCAGCTCATCCTTCTGCCAGTCGTTGAGCCCCTTGGTCTTGGCGTCGAACCAGGCGTCGATCTTGTCCTGGGAGCCGAGCCACTGGTCGATGTCCCGCGCTTGGTAGATGAGGTCGAGCACCACCTCGCTCTCGACCGCCTCGCTGAATTTGTAGGTGTGGATG
>JBGQLF010001168.1:0-3955 GCA_041499985.1 Gemmataceae bacterium | reverse complement strand
TAGACATCACTGCGCGTGTCGATGCCGAGCTGGCTCATCTCCGCCTGCTCCGGCGACATGTACTCCAGCGTCCCGACCAGGGTACCGAATTGGGTGAACATGGTGCGCTCCGTGAGTTGTTGGCCGGTCGCCTTGGCGACGCCAAAGTCGATGACTTTGGGAACCGCCACGCCATCGTAGAGGCAGACCAGCACATTAGATGGCTTCAGGTCCCGATGGATGATGCCCTTCTGATGCGCGTGCTGGATCGCGTGGCAGACTGGGAGGAAGAGTTCCAGCCGCGCCTTTGGTGTCAGGTGGTCATCGTCGCAGTACTTGGTGATGGGGACGCCGTGGACCAGTTCCATGACGAAGTAGGGGCGGCTGCTCTCGGTCGTGCCCGCGTCGAGGATCTTGGCGATGTTCTGGTGATCCATCAGGGCCAGGGCCTGGCGCTCGGCCTCGAAGCGGGCGATGACTTGGCGGCTGTCCAGGCCCGGCTTGATGATCTTGAGGGCGACCTTGCGGCGGACCGGCTGCTGCTGTTCCGCCATGTAGACGACGCCCATGCCGCCTTCGCCGATCTGTTGCAACAGCTTGTACGGGCCGATCACCGTGCCGGGCCGCTCGGCCAGCGGCTCATCGACGGTGCCGACCAGCGCGGCGGCAGGAGATTCCAGGAAACTATCGGCCTGCTGGTGCCGCTGGAGTAGCCTCTCGATACGCTGGCGAAGTCCAGGGTCGTTGGCGCAAACCCGACCCAAAAAGGCTGCTCGCTCGGCAGGATCTTCTTTGTCCAGCGCCTCGGCGAAGATGGATTGTTCCTGCACGTTGGTTGCTCCCTCAGCGATTGGGTTTCAGGTTCTACCCTTCCATGCGACGTTTGGCGGTGAAGTGCGCACGAATAATCAGAAATCTGTGAGGCCTTCGCATTAGCACTGGGATCTGGGGGCCTTCTTCAGCCCCATTCATGGGGCTTCCCGCATAGCGGTGGAGGCCCGGCATAGATGCCGGGTGGAGAGGAATCCTGCCTGGATGGCAAGCCTCGTTCACGAGGCTTCTCGCGGGTTGGCTTGAGCCCCAAGGCTGAAGCCGAACCGCGAGAAACCCTGTGAACAGGGTTCAAAGGATCCCGACCTCCTCGACAACCCGCCGTCAACGGCGGGCCTATACCGCTACGCGGGAAGGCCCGTGAACGGGCCTAGGAATCATGGTAAGGCTACGAAAGACGCAAAAAAGTTAGTCTTGGTGACCTCATGACAGCCGGGCTACCCGGCTGCGTCGTCGCCGAGTTCTTCCCGTAACCAGGCGCGGGCGTACGCCCAGATCTGATTGGCCTTGCGCGGAGAGATGCCCAGGAGCGCAGCGGCCTCGGCGTTGCTCAACCCCGCGAAGTAGCGGAGTTTCACCAGCTCGCCCGCCTGGGGGTTGGTCGCCGCCAACCGCTCCAGGGCCTCGTCCAGGGCCAGCAGCCGCTCCGGTCTTTCCGGGCAAACGATGTCCCCGAGCTCCTGTTCCCGGGCGCGGCCGCCGCCGTGCTTCAGACGCTCCTTGCGCCGGGCGCTCTCGATGAGGATGCGCCGCATGGCCTCGGCCGCGGCGGCGAAGAAGTGTCGCCGGCTATCCCAGTGCTGAGCCTTCTCCACGCCGACCAGCCGCAGGTACGCCTCGTGGACCAGGGCGGTTGCCTGGAGCGTCTGGCCGGGTTTTTCCTGGGCGAGTTTCTGCGCCGCCAGTTGGCGCAGCTCCTGGTAAACCAGGGGTAAGAGCTGCTCCGCGGCGTGGCCGTCGCCTTGCTCGATGGCGTGTAAGATGCGGGTGACCTCGCTCATAGGCGGTGAAGATAACCGCTCGGGTGACGCTGAGCAAGCAGGGATCAGGGATCAGGGATTAAGGATCGGTCCTGAGTACCTGATCCCTAATCCCTGATCCCTGACCCCTCATTCGGTGACAATGACCTTGGGCCGACGCAGCACAAATTCCGGTTGCTGGCTGGCGTAGCCACGCTGGCACTGCTCTGCAATGCGCAAGGCGTCCATGCCTTCCAGGCGCCGACTCCCGACCCGTTCGTGTAGAGCCGGATTGTAAGCTGAGCCGACCACCGCGTCGTAGGGCTGAATGCCGTGCCGAGCCAGGGCAGCCTGAACCTTGCGTGCCTCGACCTCAACCGCGTCGGCCCAGCGCGTGACCGCTTCGGGATCCTCCGGCCGCGGCCGAGCGGCGACAATTTGCTCCAGGTCCAGGCCAATCTCGAGCAATTCATTGAGGAGGGCCAGGCTGACGCGTTTGTCGCCGTGCAACTCCTGGCGGAGCTGCTGATAGGCACGCTGCGTGTCGGCGGCGAAGCTGTTGAAGCTACCCTGGAGGGCGTCGCGCGTCTTGGCCAGGGTTTGCTCGAAAAGCTTGTGCTGGCGGTTATTCAGCTCGCGCAGAGCAATGACTTCCTCGCACAAGCGATAGAGCGAGGACGAGCCGAGGGTGGCATCGGTCCGTGCGGGCTGCGCTTGGGGCGACGGTGTTTCCGGTAGGAAATCCTCAGTCATGTAGCTTAATCCGAGTTGGAGTCCGTGGGGAGATCCAGGGACCAGGGGTGGATTGGCTCCTCAACCAGTTGGTGCAAGAACCGCGGCACGACCGGCACTTCCGCGGGGATCTCGGGAACGGGGATCGCAGCTCGGACCTCGGCAGCGTCCGGAATCTCCACGGCGGGCAGGTAGTCCGCGAAAGACTTCTCGACGTCGAGCGGACGGCCGGCTCCGTTGTTGCCGGCGCCATACTGCTGCATCAGGCGACCGAGTAGGCCGTCGCTGGTGTCCGGGTTCAGACTGGCGGCATCGGCGCGGACCCGGCGTTCGGCATCCTGGATGACTTCGCGGGCCCAGTTGATGTCGGGCAGCGCCAGACGAATCTGCTTCTTGCGCGCCCAGAGTACGCGCTGCGCCCAGTTCGCTTCGATCTGTTCCTGGTCCGCGGTTTTATCCACGCCCAGCACCAGGAATGGCCCCAGCTGCTCGCGCGGCAGCGACGCTAATTCCAACACGACGGGGTCTTGTTCGTTGGGCATGATTGCCTCCTGCTATTCACCACTCACTGACTGACACAGCTCGATCTTACCGTCGATCACCTCGCGGAGAGCACGCAGGATGCGGCGTTGTTCTTCGTCGCGGAGGAGCGGTAAGCACTTACCCAGAGTACGGCGCAGTTTCTGAAATTCACTGCGCAAATCACGTAACACCTCGCGCACGGTGGTCCAGTTAATCTGGTAGCTCGGCAGCTGCCGGACCTGGTACACGATCTTGGTCAGCTGTTCCGTCAGCTGGTCACACAGCCGACCCAGAAACGGAATGAGATCGCTGGCCAGGGCGGATGCCCGATCCTCAACCCGAGCATCGTGCGGATACTGCTTGAGGAGACGGTCGATTTGGGCCAGCACCCGCTCGACGTCCTCGAGAGTCCGGACATGAATGAGATCGATTTCATAGAGATCGATCTGCGGCTCATCGGGACGGACCTGCCGCAATCGGCGGAGCATCCGGCGTGCTTCGTCCGAACGGCCGACCTGCTGGTACAGGTGGAACAGGCGTTCGAGCATGTCGGCGTCTGTGGGGCGAAGGTGTAGGGCCCGCTCGGCGAGAGCCACAGCGCTGGACCATTGCTGCTTATCCGCGAAGCAGCCAGAAAGGCGTGCCAGGCCCTCGAAGGCCAAGCGTTCGACATAATCGGCCTCGCCCCTTGCTCTCCGCCCCTCGAGCAAATCGAAGTAGCGGTTCCAGTGAGGCTCGGCCTGGTCGAGCCGGCCTTGCCATTCCTGGGCCAGCGCCAGGTTTTGATACAGGCGGGCATCGTGATCATCCAGGCGCACGGCGTCCGTGAAGTACTGAACTCCTTCCTCGAAATCCTGGCACAGGCAAGCACAGCAGCCTAATAAGTTCAGCAACGCGACCCGGAGGTCGGAAGTCTTCTGTCCTCTGTCTTC
>JBGQLF010001167.1:0-3959 GCA_041499985.1 Gemmataceae bacterium | reverse complement strand
GTCGAGATCGACGACTGCACGCCACCCTACCTGCAAGACTTCATTGCTACCCGCTTGGCCGACGACCATCCTGAGTTGTCCACCAAGGTACGATGTCTTACGCCCACCGAGATGGACGCGTTGTGCGAGCACATCAAGTCCAACCCGTCTGCGGTGTAGCCAGGAAAGCCTGTCGGATTCTTTGGGTACCGCCGGACTCGACCATCTCGCTCCTGAGCCGATGCCTGCTGCAAAAGGCAAGCTCCAGTCGAACTGGTCGTGTTCTCGGTCACGGGGTTGGACCAAGGCGGCTTGCTGAGCCTGAGGGTTCGTCGCTCGCTTTGCCCCTGGGAAGGTTGGCCTCTTCCTTGGCCAGGATGCAGAACCGAAGAGACAAGGCTCGGCAGTGCCGGCCGACCTCAGTCTCTGTTTTGCAACTTGGCTCAGCCGCTCCCGGCGATAGTGCTGCGATCCAGTGCGAGCCATCGGGAGCGGCTCTCCTGTTGAATATCTCCTTTTCGTGTGGGCCGCCCGCCACGGGTTCGACCCAGGTTGCAACCAATGCTGACCATCTACGTCGGCGCCGGCGCCTGACCGCCGCTCACCCATCGCAGCCCCTGTTCGATAAGCAGATTCTGTACCTGCCCGCAGTCATCGGCATCGGACTCCTCGCGGCCGTTTCCGCCTCGCCCTTTCCCTTCCTCACCTACTACGCTGCCCGCGTCCACCCTTCCCCTTCTTGCGCCGATGCAGTGAGGGCAGCCCTCTGTATGCTGGGAGCGGACTCACAGGGGTTCCGACAGGATGTTCGCCGTGCAGCCGGTTTTCTGCGACAGACGTCCGATAACCACCCTTTATCGGACGCTCCGCTTTGATCGGGGCGTCATCGCTCGGCAACAAGTTCCTCCGCCAGGCTGATGCACGCAGACTGGATCATGGCCGCGGTTAGCCGCGAACAACCCAGTTGCCAGTATCTGGAGAATCGCCATCATTCTCTCTGCCCGAGCCGGAGAGGATGTTTGCGATAGGGGGCCATATCACCAACAAGAGCGGGGTCTGCCGCAGGCCATTCCGCAGGTGGAAGCGCTGCTTGATCCCCCAGGTCGCATCCTCCCCGCCCCAATGCCGCCGACACGTCTGGGCGAACCAGGACTGGGGGAACTCCAGACCCTTGTTCCTTGCGGCCGTCGCCCAAGGGGAATAGAATGGCGGCTCCGAGACGAGATCCAGCCTCCGCGCGTCCCACTTGATGCGAAAGGACCCTCCCCATGCCGCGCCACAACGGGTTGATGCCGGCCCCTGTCTGCTTGGTGCTCTTGCTGGCTGCCAGTGCGGCCGGCGCCGGCGAGGTCCTGGACCCCGGGCTGGCAAAGGCCGATCCCAAGGAGCCGATCCTCTGGTACGACGTCCGCCACCTGGGTATCGAGGGCCAGGGCTGGACGGACACCAAGGCCCCCTTCGACCGCCTGCCCGCCAAGGCCGAGGCCCTCGTCCGCCAACCCGTCTGGAACCTCAGCCGCCACGCGGCGGGCCTGTGCGTGCGCTTCGTCACCGGGACGACCGCGGTCCACGCTCGCTGGACGCTGACCTCCGACCGGCTGGCCATGCCGCACATGCCGGCCACGGGTGTCAGCGGCCTGGACCTGTATGTGAAGCTGCCAGACGGCCGCTGGCAGTGGCTGGCGGTCGGCCAACCCAGACAGGCTGCCAACACCGTGCAGCTGGCCAGCGGCCTTCCCGCCGGGGAGCACGAGTTCCTCCTCTACCTGCCGCTGTACAACGGGGTGTCGTCCGTTGAGGTCGGCATCGCCAAGGAGGCTAAGCTGGCGCCGGCGCCCCCGCGCCCGGCCGAGCGCCGCAAGCCCATCGTTTTTTACGGCACCTCGATTACACAGGGCGGCTGCGCCTCGCGGCCCGGCATGGTCCATACCGCCATCCTCGGCCGGCGGCTCCACTGCCCGGTGATCAACCTCGGCTTCTCCGGCAACGGCAGGATGGACCCGGAGATCGCCTCGCTGCTGGCCGAGCTGGACGCGGCCGTCTATGTCCTCGACTGCTTGCCGAATCTGTCGGCCAAGGAGGTTGCCGAACGCACCGAGCCGTTCGTGCGCACCCTGCGGAAGGCCCGGCCGCAGACGCCGATCGTCCTGGTGGAAGACCGCAGCTTCGCCAACGCCGCCGTCCTGGCTAGGCTGAGGCAGCACAACGCCGACTCCCGGGCCATGCTGGAGAAGGCGTACCAGAAGATGTCCGCCGAGGGCGTCGTCTCCCTGCACTACCTACCCGGCGGCAAGCTGCTCGGCGACGACGGCGAGGCGACCGTGGACGGCTCCCACCCGACCGACCTCGGCTTCGTCCGCCAGGCCGACGCCATGCAGCCGCTCCTGGCGTCCTTGTTGCCCCCGCCCGCGCCGAGGCGGCCGGCCATCGAAGGGTATACGGATCAACTGAGTTATCAGGCGGGGGACGAGATCGGCTTCCACATCTCGAGCGCGGCCGAGAGGTTCAGCCTGGAGATCGCCCGCGTCGGCGCCGAGCGTGTCGTCGTCTGGAAGCAGGACGGCCTGGCCGGCGGCAAGGCATACCCCATCCCCGAGGACGCCTCGTCGCACGGTTGCCGCTGGCCGACGGCGTTGAAGCTCAAGGTGCCGGCCGGGTGGAAGTCGGGCTACTACGCCGGCCGGATGGAAGTCACTACGCCCGACGGCAAGACGGCTCGCTCGGAGCTATTCTTCGTGGTCCGCCCGGCCGAGCCCGGCAAGGACACCAAGATCCTCTTGCAGCTGGCCACGAACACCTACAACGCCTACTGCAACTGGGGCGGCGGGAGCTTGTACGCCTACAACGGCCAAAACAAGGTGCAAGGTCGGGGCGTGTCGTTCGATCGGCCCATCGCGGGGCAGTTCGCTACCTGGGAGCTGCCCTTCGTGCGCTGGGCGGAGAAGTCCGGCTACGTGCTCGATTACGTCGTCAACAGCGATCTGGAATTTCATCCCGAGCTGCTCAAGCACTACAAGCTGGTCCTGAGCGTCGGCCACGACGAATACTGGTCCGCGCCGATGCGCGACCACCTGGAGGAGTTCATCGCCAACGGCGGCAACGTCGCCTTCTTCAGCGGCAACGTCTGCTGCTGGCAGGTCCGCTCCGAGGAGGGCGGCCGGGCCCTAACCTGCTGGAAGCAAGCGTTCCAGGCCGATCCGTTGTACGCCAAGGGCGAGAACAAGTTGCTCAGCAGCCTCTGGAGCCATCACCTGGTCGGCCGGCCCGAGAACGAGCTGACCGGGGTGGGCTTCCTCTGGGGCGGCTACCGCAAGAGCCACGGCCAGTTCATGACCGAGCGCGCCGAGTTCACGGCACACCGGCCAGGACACTGGCTCTTCGAGGGGACGGGGCTGAAGCCCGGTGACAAGTTTGGCGGCGGCGACAAGGACGGCCGGAACAAGGTGGTCGGC
The DNA here is from genome assembly GCA_041499985.1 of Gemmataceae bacterium. GTDB lineage: Bacteria > Planctomycetota > Planctomycetia > Gemmatales > Gemmataceae > JBGQLF01. The sequence continues at coordinate 528 of JBGQLF010001167.1, read as the reverse complement.
TACGAGTGCGACGGCTGCGAGCTGGCGTGGAAGGACGGTCTGCCGTACCCCACCCACCGCGACGGCACGCCTAAGACGTTCGAGGTCCTCGCCACCTGCCCGGCCCGCTGGCATCCCGACGACTGCGAGTGGTATGAGAAGTGGGAGCGGGGCCGCACCGGCAACGCGGTACTGGGTGCGTACACGCGCGGCGGCACGGTTATTACCGTCGGCACGACGGATTGGGCACACGGCCTGCGCGGCAGCGATCCGGTCGTGACGCGCGTGACGCGGAACGTATTGGATCGGTTGGGGAAATAGGGGGAGGTTCCAATGGCTGCTCCCCCACAAGGTGAGGTTGGAACACCAAGCCGCAGAGAGAGCAGCAACAGCACTGAAGCGGTCCGGCACGCAGTCGCCCGGGTTCCCTCCGGCGTCGGGCAAACAGAAGCAGGCTGCGGATCGCGGCAATCCATTCTGCTACAAGTACTTGCTGAATCCCGGCGCGGGCTGCCCTCTCCTGGGAGGATGTTGATCAGAAGAGCGCTT
>JBGQLF010001166.1:0-3962 GCA_041499985.1 Gemmataceae bacterium | reverse complement strand
GCACTGGAACTGATGGATGCGGCGGAAGTCAACATGGTCGCGAAGCATTCCGGCGGGGTTCTCCGGGATCTATTGGCGTTGACCCGCTCAGCCGCCGAATATGCTTATCGCGATGACGAGGACCGAATCGGACGTCAGCACGTCCGCTCCGCAATCAAACAACTCGGAAACCGCTATCTGGTCGGTCTGGGCAATACGCACAAGCGGCTGCTCAGGCGTCTCTCGGACAACGGAGCCTTCCCGGTTGAGGACTCAACCGCGCGAGAACTGCTAGTAAACCGTCAGGTCTTGGAGTATTTCAGTCGAGGGCGCGAGTTCTTCGCTGTTCATCCTGCTCTCTCTCGAGTTCTGCCTAAGCGTCAACCTGAATGACGGATTTCATACCGGTAACGCCTTTCGAAATCGTCAGGAGACTCGCCATGGCGGGGCAGGAAGTTCCGTCAGTGTACCTGCTTATCCTCGAACCCGCTACCGCGATGGCGATCCAGGCCGATCTGGCCGCCGAAGTACAGGTTCAGCTTGGAACTACGCTTCGGTCCCTGGTTGCTTCCGAAATGGAACCCGAAAGACTGGACGACGCGTTCAGACAAGATGTCGAATGGTCCGTCGTACTCATCGCAGTGGACCGCTGGGTGCCGAAGTTGATCGATTCGATTGACCGCAACGTGGTGTTGTTGACGAATGCCGGAACCGTCTTGCTGGTAGCGAATCGCGAGCTTGCGGAACGGGTTCTGACCGCGGCTCCCAACCTGCGCAACCGCCTGACCGATGTACTGGCGATTAGTCCGGACGAGGTTTTCGGAGGCGTGCCCGCTTGAGCGTCGAAGACGAGCTGGTGCGCCTGGCGAGTCACCGCGAGGCTGCAGCGGAAGCACATCTGGCCGCGTTGACGTTGGGTTCGCCGGGCGTCCTGGGACGGCAGCTTCGCAGCGATCTCCACCTCCAGGTTGATCGTCGCCGGATTGAGCACACCAACGAGAAGGTTGTTCAAATTGAGACGATCGGTGGAGGACTCACTGACCTCGTCTGCCGGGAGTTAGCATTCTCTTCCGGCGGTCGACTTGAATTCCAAATTCAGCTCGAAGAGGATCTGCGAGCCTGGCGCTTGAAGCGGTTCAAGTTTCACGTTCATCTCCCGCACGAGCGCGGCATCAGAATGGTTCGAATCCATCTGAACCCTGAAATCGGGCACAATCCTCTAGCTGTCCCCCGCTGTCATCTGCATATCGATGACAGCCGTGCTCACGTTCCCTTCCCGGTCATGAACCCGCGTCTGATCTTGCATCTCATCTGTGAGCACATCGAGCCTGATTTTGGGACCTCGAAGTAGCAAGCCACGCACAAAGCGCTGCTGGAAAAACGGGCCGCCAGCGACCGGTTGTAGCGCAGGAGGCGCTACATAAACTCCGCGCTACATGAACGCATCCAGCAGCTTGGTCGCGGGCGCGGTGCCGTCATCCGGGGTGGTGGTCAAGGTGGCGGGCCGCGTGGCCGCGATCATGGCAACCCCCAACGTCGGGTCCATGCTCTGTGCCAGCATCGTGACCGCCGGGTCGATCGCCATAGTCTCAAGCGCCGATTTCGTGGGCGGGTGCGCGGGAGCTTCCCGTTGCATTGTGTCGTAATCCTGCGAGTAGCGGTCGCCCACCAGTTGTAAGGAATAGTAGAATTCGGCGTTAGCAGACGTGTCCTGCTGCCGATAGACCCGCACCACGTACTTGCCTGCCGCCAGCCGCGCGCCCTCGCCGCCGGTGAGCTGGTTGTACATTTGGTTGGCCGCGCCGGAATTCGGGTCGCTGTCGGCGATCACCTTGGCCGACGACCCCTGGTACTGCAGCACCTGGATGCCGAGCCCCTGGGCGGTTTCCGACTGCACCACGTGGCGCTGCGCATCCAGGCTGTCCACCAGCATCGCCAGGTGCACATTGCCGCCCGATTTCAGGTTAAAGCGGTAGGAATCGTCCGGATCCCCGCGGCTGGCCAGGCTGAATACGTTCAGCCGGTTCTGATTGGGGCGCAAATCGCCCACGTAGCGGGCATCGGTGAGCTTCTCGTTCGACACATCCTGCACGAATGCCTGGAACGTCGGCACACGGCTGGTGTCGCGCTTTTTGATCTGCGCGGTCAGGTCGGCCAGCGGATTGGACGCTATGGAACCCATACATGGTACATATCGGCGCGGAGACCGCCGGACATTAGCCTTCCAGAAACCCCTCCCGGAACAGCTTTCGACCCGCTAATGCGGTGTGGCATGACCAGATCGCCAGACCCAGGACGACCAGGAGCGGGATCAATCCATAACCCGCATACCACGCCGAGAGGTTGAGGGTCAGGGGGAAGGACCACAGAAGGTTCCCTACGAAATTAGCGGCCACTGCCGACAGCAGGCCAAAGCGCGTGAGAACCAGCGCCCTTATCGTGAGCCGCGGCCAGCCCCGCGCAGAGGCGGCGCGCGATCTCGACGGCCTTATCGCCCGGCAACCTGCCGATGCGGCGCAGCAGCGAGCCGAGGTCTTCGCCATCCACGTACTCCATGGTCAGGAGCACACGTTGGGGTGCGAGACCTGGCGCGCAATGCGCACCTCGGCATGCAGCCGGGCGAGCATCCGCTCGTTGCGCGCGGTCTCGGCGGGCAGGAACTTCAGGGCGACCGGCTGCCCCAGCTTGAGATCGTTGGCGCGATAGACCTCGCCCATGCCGCCGCGGCCCAGCAGTCCGGCCACGCGATAGCGTTCGGCGATCAGAGTGCCGGCCGGAAAGCGGCCTTCGTCGATGGAACCGGACGAACTGGATGGGCTGCGCGCCGGGATGGCCACGGTGGCCGCGGCCGAGGCAGCCAGCTCCGCCACCGGTGCGCCACAGGCCGCGCAAAAACGGCTCGCCGCGGGGATATCGGTGGCGCAGGACGGGCAGCGGAGCGTCACTTGGCCTTCCCGGGCAGGTCGATCAGCACGATGTCCGAGTTCTCTTTTAACCGATCGAACACGATTTGTTTGCCGTCGGGCGTGATGTCGAAGGCGCGCGTGCTTCGGCTGTCGAAGCTCGCCAGCCGCCTGGTTTGTTTTGTCGCCAGATTGAGTAGCCAGAAATTCTCCGGCACGACCTGCGAAGTGCTCGGCACATAGACCAGTTCCTGCCTCCCCGGCACAAAGCGGTAATGCTCCGTGCCCACGCGGACGTGAATCGGCGGCGCATCCACGCGGGCGCCATCCGGCCGAATCATCAGGAGCGGTCCGATGGGGCCCACAACCGGACCAGTGTACACAATGAGCGATCCATCCGGCGACCATACCGGATTGGTTGCAGTTCCGTCGGCCAGGCGCTGCGGGTCCGCGCCCTCCAGCGGAATCTGGAAGAGTCCGGGACCTTTGCCGTCAATACCTCCAGCGACGATCCACTTACCGTCGGGTGACCAGCTCACTGCGCTCGTCACCTCGATCGCAGGAGCTACGGGCCGCGCCTCGCCGCCGTCCGCCGGGAGCACGTGCAGCGTCCGCTTTCCCTGCTTGCGCAGAATGATTGCTACCTGACGCCCATCCGAGGATACAGCGGCCGGTTCCAGCAGTGCTCCGTCGGCACCCCTCCAGATCTCGATGGTTTGCCGGTTGTCGTAGCGCCACAGTCCGTCGCCGCCGCCATGCGACGACAGATAAAACATCGACGAGCCGCCGAAACGCGGTGCGTAGGCGCGCACGCTGGGCAAGGTGTACGGCTTCACATCTTGCTCCTCCACGGGCCGGTCGAGAATAGGGATGCTCCACAGATTTGCCGCCGGGTTGGAGACGGTGACCGCAAGCCGGCGCCCATCGGCGCTGGCGTCGACCGATGTGTAGACTTCGAGCCCCGAGCTGATGCGCCGACTCACTTTGCGCTCGGTGTCGAAGGTCCACAGCCAGGGGCCGGCGCCATTCTGATCGGGCGACACATACAAAATCGTGCGCGGGTCGAGCAGGGCCAGGTAG
>JBGQLF010001165.1:0-3962 GCA_041499985.1 Gemmataceae bacterium | reverse complement strand
AGTTGCGCACCGTGTCATTGGCGACGACGATATCCGGCCAGCCATCCTCATCCACGTCGCAAACGATCACCCCCAGCGATTTGCCGATCGGCTGCTTCAGCGGACCCACCACTTGTATCCCCGCCTTGGCGGAGACATCTTCGAAGGAGCCATCGCCCCGATTCCGGTAGAGGAAAGGGTGAACTCCCTCGAAAGCCGACGGCGGACCGAAGGCCCGGCCTTGACCGAGGAGGCTGAAGTTCTGACCGAGGTCGAAAGCGGGCGACCAGCGGACATAGTTGCAAACGAACAGGTCGAGCCGGCCATCCCCATCGTAGTCGAGAAACGCGGCCGAGGTGGAGAAATTGATCGGCTGCTCCTGCTTCAGAAAATCGCCCCTGTTTTCCGTTGGCCAACCAGCGGGACCGCCGACCCCGGCCGTTGGCGTCACCTCGACGAAGCGGCGGCCGCCGTGGCCATCGCTGACGTTGTGGAACAAATGATTGCCGCCCACGCCGGTGATGAACAGATCGGGCCAGCCGTCGTTGTCGTAGTCGCCGACCGTCACCCCCATGCCATAGAACGTCACTGCCAGGCCGGCGGCTGCGGTGACATCCTCGAACGTGCCGTCGCCCTTGTTGCGATACAGGGTGAGCGTCGGCGCCGGCTGCTGCGAGTCCTCGTAGCCAGGCCAGTAGCAGGAATTGACAAACAGGAGGTCCTGGCGCCCGTCGTTGTCGTAATCGAGGAACGCGACGCCGGAACCCATGGTCTCCGGGAGCAGCTTCTTGCCGAACGATCCGTTGGTATGCCGAAAGCGAATCCCCGCTGGATCGGTGATATCCGTGAAGCGCACCTGCGGGAGGATACCTTCGGAGAGAGCGGGAGCCAGGGCAGGCGTCGACGGCGGAGGTGTCGGTGCGGTCGCCGTTTGGTTGCGACAGCCGACACCGAGCAAGCTCACCATGCACGCTGCGAGCAGGGCAACCACGACGAGATGCCTGTCGGGCCTGCCGGAAGAGGACGTCGCGCGATTCATCGGCATCAAATCCTCACTGGTGGTTAGCCGAATAAATGACGATCGCCTGCGACGCATGATCGGCGGCCGGATGCTTTTCGCGGTAAAGCCGGATCGTACGGTCTTTGGCATTGTCATCCGACTTATAGATTGCATGGGTCTGCCGATAAACCTGACCCAGGACCTTGGCCGCCGCGGCGCGCAGCGGATCCTCCGGTTCTTGGCGGTAGACCTGCCGGCCCTGGTTGAGGAGGCTATTCCAGATCGGTAGCTTGGGCTGATTCGGCTGGATGGCTTCCGCGCCAAATCTCGGGATCGCCTGGCACAGCTGCGCGGCCACTTGAAGACGACGCTCCACTGGCACCGTCGCATCGGCAAACGCCTTGCCCAGTGCCAGCAACGCGGTCTCGTTAGCGGGCACCGGTTCTGGGCTCGTCGCCGTCACTTCACCCAGGCGTGCATAGCACTGGGCCAGGCCATAGTGGGCATCGAGGTCTTCCGTGTCTATCTCCAAAGTGCGCTCGTAGCGATCCGCCGCCCGCCGCAGGAAGCGTTGCCGCTCCACCGGGTCGTCCTCCTGTTGGGCACGCTTGAAGAGGGTATTGGCGAGTTCATTGATCACGACATAATCACGCGTGAAATCGAACCTGCGATCGCTGGGCTGGTTTTTCGGATCGAGAATTTGCTCAAAACTGGCGATTGCCTCGTCGAGGTGGCCGTTCTGAGCATTGACTAGGCCGGTAAACCACGCCACGGTCCACCAGGGCGCCGGCGGCTCGGCCTGGTGCGCCTCGTTCAGCGCAAGGACGGCCTCGCGCAGCCGACCCTCGTCAAAGTAGACGCGGGCCAGATTCACATAGCCATGGGCGTGCGCTGCCTTGTCTTCTAGCACTTTGCGGAAGGCTTCTTCCGCCTGGCGCAGCTCGCCTTTCTTGGAGCCAAGGCCGCCTTCCAGGAAACAGCCGATGCCATAATCGTTCCAGCGCTGCCAGGCCGGCTGGACCGGGGACGCCTGGGCCGGTACCTCCTCGGCGACACCGGCGACAGGCAAAGTGATCTGATCCTCGCAGAGGTCGACAATCGGCAGCGTCGGCACCTTGTCGTCGCCGCCGTAGACGAGGCTCAGGTACTCGAAATCGAACTTGCGATAACGCAGCCGTACCTTCAGCTCCACCGGAGCCTTCACGTCTGCGGGGACAGCGAGTGAGTAGTGCACCACCTGAGCGGCGCCCGGTGGGATCTGATGATCGTAGAGCGACGTGAAGATGTCCTGGGGATTGCGCCGGTTGATGCGATTGCCATTGCGATCGAGCACCAGCACGTTGACGAAATGCGACCACTCGTCGACGCGCCCGCTGTCCGCACGACCGGTCAAGGCGCCACTGCGGCCGATGACGCGCTCGCCGGCGCGTGCCTGGAAATCGACCCAGATCTCATTCGAGTCGGCCGTGCCTTGCGGGAAGGGATGGCCTACGTTGAGCGTGCGGATCACCACTTCGACGAGATACGTGGCCCCCGGCTCGAGCCTGGGCAGTTGCGGTCGCAGCGGCGCCAGCAGCGGGCCGTGGATATTGCCGCCTTCCTTGAGGCCGAACAAATCGATGCGCAGCTTGCGATCCTTGCCCTCCGGATCGGTGCCGCGCAAGAAGTCGCCCTGGGCCTGCACAACTTTCTGAAATGCCTCGCCATGGACCTTGTAGTTCGGATCCAGGCTCAAGAGCCAGGGCAAGCCGGTGTTGGCGCCTGGGAACAGGTGGTCATGGATCTTGCGCACGCCGCTGTCATCGAAATCATGGCTGCCGAAATCGGAGCTGGCGGCCAGCGGCATGTGGCACTCGGCACAGCGGGTCTTGGCCTGGGGCGGATAGTAGAAGCTACGGGCCCCGACCCCGGAGACGCCGCTCAGCAGATACGTGTCATAATGGTTCTGGCCACGGAGGAACTCCTTGTAGTGGTTCAAAGCCATCGGCAGGTTGACCTTGTGGCAGGTCGAGCAGAACTCCGCCGAGCGGTGGAACGGCTTGAGGAACATCTTCTTGTGGTAATCTGGCTTGGCCTTCACGACCTGGTTATTGAGCCATTGCAGCAGCGGATTGTCGCTATAGGCAAATGGATAGTGCTGGGGCTCCTCGATCGTGTAGTCGCCGTTGCCGATGGTGCTGTTGATGTTGGTGATCGCATGGCAGACCGTGCAGGTGATGCCGGCGTGGGCCGTCGGATGCAGGACATCGTCGAAGTTCGGATCATCAAAGGCCCCGCTCAGGAACGGCACCGGGTCATGGCAGCCGGCACACCAGCGCGAGGGCCGGGTGTTGCCGTCACGCTCCAGCGCAACCTTGCGTGTTTCGCGGACACTGAAGCGATAGGGCGGATTGTTGAACGAGCTGAAATGATGGGCGGAGTGGAACCAGCTGTGGTAGATGTCCGCATGGCATTTCAGACAGTAAGCATCCATCATGAGCGCGGCGGCAGGAATGAAATTGCCATCCGCCGTGCGCGTCTTGGAAGGCTCGAAATACTGTTCACCTTCCTTGGGTCCCTGGGCGTACCACTGGCGCGGATCCTGCGTGTGCAGGGCCATCATGACCAGCACGAAGACGCCGACGGCCCCGCCCCAGGCATAGCCCCATCGCCATTGGATGTCCGGACCGGCGCGGCGGTGCAGCACATAGAAGACCACCGCGACCACGGGCGCCACCAGGTGCAGCAGGTAGGTTACCACCCGCGCCACCGTGCCGGTTGGCAGCTGCGGCAGGCCTTCCAATTGAATGAGTGCTAGCCCTGTCACGCCGACGGCAAGACTGGTCACGAACAGGGCCAGGCCGAGGCGCACCGCCAGACGATTCGGCCGATGGCGTGCCGTGGCCAGGTGGGTCAGGCCAAAGAGGAGAAAGGGGACCACGAGCAGGACGCCGATCACGCTATGGGCGAGGAACATGCCCAGGGTGAACTGGTTGGTGTACGT
>JBGQLF010001164.1:0-3969 GCA_041499985.1 Gemmataceae bacterium | reverse complement strand
GGGTTTTTGGGGGGACTTCCCGTGGCCCCCCCACCCCTACGGGCCTGGGTGGGGACTGCCCCCGCGCGGGCACTTCGGGCTTGTGTCAGATCTTCCCGCGTCGAGTATATCGGCACGGACCCGTCCCCCCGTGCGTCGGAACCCAGCCAGGGCGGGTTCGCGGCACCCCACTGCATCCGGGCATGGGGCCACCGGGGCAGTGCCGAAGTTTGCTCTGTGATCGGGAGGGTCGACCCATGTCGGGCTTGGGTTCTTCGTTTCCCAAGACTAGCGTGACGCTGACGCTGATCGTGTCGTTCCTAGCGGCGAGGGCCGTACGGGGCGAGGATTGGCCGCAGTGGCGAGGGCCGAACCGCGATGGGGTGTGGAGAGAGGCCGGTATCCTGGAATCCTTCCCCCCCGGCGGATTGACGATCCGGTGGCGCGCACCGGTCGGTTACGGCTGGTCCAGTCCTGTGGTGGCCCAGGGCCGGGTCTACCTCACTGACTCCAAGTTAGAGCGTCCCAAAGCCTGGGAGCGCGTTCACTGTTTTGACGAAAACACCGGCAAGCCGCTTTGGAGCCACTCCGAGGACGTGAGCTACCCTGACTGGATCTTCGACCCCAATCAGCGGAGCGGTCCACGGGCGACGCCGATCGTCCAGGCCGGCAAGGTGTACACGGTGGGAGCGACCGGCCATCTCTGCTGTCTCGATGCCCTCGGGGGCGCCGTCGTCTGGAAAAAAAGCCTCATGAACGACTATGGGCTGGAGGAGTTTTCGGGTATCACGCCTTCACCTTTGATCGAGAGTGACCTCCTGATCTTGGTCATCGGCGGCAAGCCGAACGCCTGTGTCATCGCTCTGGACAAGAACTCCGGCAAGGAGGTTTGGACAGCGCTCGCCGACCCGTGGACATACAGTTCGCCGATCGTCGTCAGCGCCGGCAGGAGAAGACAGCTGATCGTCTGGACGCGGGAAGCAGTGACTGCGTTGGATCCCGCGGCGGGCACGACCCATTGGCGGGAGCGATTCAACACCGGGGGAGACTATGCGGTGGCCACCCCGGTGTTTTTCAGGAATTCATTGCTGATTAGCGGCTTGATGTTGCAACTGGATCCCGACAAACCCGCGGCATCGGTGCTTTGGCCGGACACAAAGGCACTGACCCGCAGAATCTTGAGCAATACGTCGATGCCTCTGATCCAGGGCGACCATGTGTTCTCCGCCAGATCGTCCGGTCACCTGGTTTGCCTGGAGGCGCGCACCGGCAAACAAGTCTGGGAGACCGACAAGGTGACCGACTTGAAAAACGGCGCCAGTATTCATCTGACGCCGAACGGCGATTCCGTGTTGCTTTACACGGATAAGGGGGAGATTATCCGGGCGCAGCTAACGCCCCAGGGTTACAAGGAGATCAGCCGCGCTGCTCTCTTGGAGCCGACTTCTCCTTTTGGGGGGAGGAAAGTAGCCTGGCCTCCGCCCGCCTATGCCAACCGTCATGTCTTCGCGCGCAACGACAAGGAACTGGTCCGCGCTTCCTTGGCGGTGAAGCCATGAACCGATCCAAGGGGCTGGCCAGGATGGCAAGGCCGGAGGCTCTGGCCGTTTGTTCAGGCTAAGGGGCGTTTGACCAACGGTGGAACTTATGGCGGTCCTCCACCGGCACGCCCAACATTTCCGCGATGATCGTCGCCGGCAAGGGCAGGGCGTAGTCGCGGATCAGGTCCATGCGGCCCCGATCTTGAACGTGGTTGAGCAGCTCGTTGGTCAGCGTCTGGATGCGTGGGCGCAGCAGTTCGATCCGCCGGGGTGTGAACGCCTGGTTCACCAGCGCCCGCAGGCGCGTATGATCGGGACGATCCCGATCGAGCATGTTGCGCTGCAGCGACTTGAACAACTGCAACTTCCGAAACCAGGGCTGCTGGGCGGCCTGTTCCAGCGTCAAGGCGTTCGATGTGTCTTTGGCGAAGCGGTCGTCCTTTTGGAATAGCGCAGCGTGCTTTAGCCGCGCAAGCCTGCACCTGGCCCGCTATTCACCAAGCCGCGACAATCGACTTGTTTTGCACACGACAGGACCATGACGCGCACGCGCTGGTTCGAGTCGGCCTCGGAATCGCGCCACGACCCCGTCTGGAAGAAGGGATGAGGGACGAAGGAGGAAGCCGAAACTGGCGGCACTCAGTTTCCGCCTTCCGCCTGGATCCTTTCCGCATCTTCGGTGTAACTCCTCCAGGCTGCACGATGGGCGGGTCCAATAGGGCCGAAGAACGGCGAGAAACTTAGGAAAACTCACTATTGTTGTTACAGTCTGTATTCCGTGCACTTGCCCCGCAGTTCCCCCCGCTTTTCCTGCGCAAAAGGCTTATCCCACCCTGCATTCCTAAGCTAGTTTCCATCTAAGAACGCTTCTGCCAATGGGCACAGAACCCGCGAGCGTAGGGGTCCTGTCCTCCTTGGGAGAGGTGCTCTGAGAGTGGCCGTGTCCAATAGACAATTTCTTCGCGATCCGTGAGGCACTTCCATGTTTTTCTCTGCACTGCGCAAAGCGTTGAAGAAGAATAGCCGTTCTCGCCAGCAGCCGCACCGGTCTGTCCGGCGCTATACCAGTCTTGCAGTGGAATTCCTGGAGCCGCGCCAGGCTCCGAGTGCCACCAATACCGCGTATGTCCAACAGACCTTGCTGGATCTCCTGAATCTACCGATGGGGACTGGAAGTCAGTCGCTGTTGGTGGCGGCACCGAACGCGGATACGGCCATCACTCTGGCGGCCACTAGCCTAAGCACCCTCACGACGGGGAGCAGCAGCCCTCCGAACCAGGGCAGCAGCGGCACCAATTCTTCGAGCTTCGTCAGTACCCTGGCAGCAAACAGCATCGATCAGGTGTTCCAGCATGGCAGCGCGTTCAGTCTGACCACGGTAGACAGCACGGGCACCTGGAGCGTGTCCGCCGCGAACGAGAGCGAGGGATCTTACCGCTTCACGGCGAGCTCCACCGATAGCACGCTCGACGAAAGCAATGTCTCGACCAGCATCGCGTTTACACTTGTTCCTCAAGCACCCACGGCCAATTCGGCCTTCACGAGCCAGCTGACGCTCAGCTTCGCGATGGTCATCAATCCGCCGACAGCCACAGCCGCCATCCCTTTCTCCGTCCAGTTCTCGATTAGCTTCGGCGTTTCCATCCCCTCCCAGGCGCCGCCCGTTGCGACGATTGCGGGCTTCCGGGTGGATACTGGCCGCAGCGCCAGCGATGGCATCACCAAGGACAACACGCCGACCTTGTTTGGCACGGCCACGGCTGGCAGCACGGTGACAGTCTTCCAGGATGGGACGCCGATCGGTACCACCACCGCGGACAACGATGGCAATTGGAGCCTGACCTCCCCCACGCTGAGTGATGGCTCCTACCAGTTCACGGCGAAGGCTACCGATGCCAACGGCAACACCGGCATTGCCTCGGCCGATTTGCCCATCACGATCGATACGCAGGCGCCCGCGGCTCCTACGATCACGGGCGTCACGGTTGGAGGTGGCAGCGCCACGACCGGCAGCAGCGCCAATGACCAGACGGTGAATCTGTGGGGCACGGCGGAAGCAGATAGCATCGTGGAGGTGTTCCGAGACGGAGTCTCTCTCGGCACAACGACGGCAGATGTCATGGGTGAGTGGAGCTATGTCTACCTCGATACTGGGCTGGGCGACGGCTCCTACCGCTTCACGGCAACCGCCACCGATGTCGCCGGCAACACCAGCGCTGCCTCGGCCCCGCTCATCCTCACACTCGGCGGCAGCAGCCAGGATAGTACGGGCGGGGGAAACAGTGGTGATACTCAGACGGGTGGGAATGGGAGTGATACCACGGGCGGGGGGAACAGCGGCAGTACCCTGACCGGCGGGAATGGCAAGGATAGCACCGGTGGGGGGAACAGTGGCGATACTCAGAGCGGTGGGAACGGTTCTGATACGACCCCGGGCGGCAGTGGCTCG
>JBGQLF010001163.1:0-3969 GCA_041499985.1 Gemmataceae bacterium | reverse complement strand
TGTGGGCGTAAGGCCGCAGGACCTTGGTAGCGATGGCCAAGGCCTCGCGGGCCACATGCACCGGCGATTTGGTTAAGGTGCTCATGCATGGTTAGATGCGCCGGCAAACACAAGGGATTCACGAGGTTTTCTACAGAGCATCCCCAACTCCTTTTTGATCGTGACCTGGCTGATCGGGTTGCCCGAACGGCTCTTTTCCGCCGACCGCTGCCGAATGTACTCCTGGATCTTGTCCGACACTTCCACGAGCGCGGTCTTCGCTCCGAGCAGCCGCAAGAGGTGGGCGATGTGAATGTTCTCCGTGTAGGCCGTCGAACCCTCCTTACCCGGAGGCCGTCTGGCCTGGTACTCCTCAAAGAACTCGCCCAAGGTCAGCCGCTTTTTTGCCTGATGCGGGGCGTTTAGCTTCCCGTCTGAGAGAAGGAGCGTCACAAGGTCATCGGTCTGGGGGTTGTAGGCGAGCCGTCCCCGCCGGAGCAGCTCCAGGTTCTCCTCGATTCGGACCTTGGCGGCCTTTGCCTTCTTGAGATCATCGGTCTCCAGGGCACGCTGGAATTTCTCACCGCCGTACCGGAACACAACCCGGTAACGGCCCTTTTGCAGTTCGAGAGAGGCCATGTCCCACCCTTTCCCCACCCTTTCGTTGCCCTGCTGTCCCGATTTTGTCCCGACTCTTACAGGGCAAGGTGCATAGGCTGATCTACGTGAACAGCCAGAAGGAATCACACTTCTGCTGAAATTATAGGAAGTTATGGCCGGAAAGGCAAAAAGAAAGGGCCTCTTTCGAGGCCCTGAAGAGAAGCTGGGGAACTAGGATTCGAACCTAGACAAGCAGATCCAGAGTCTGCTGTGCTACCGTTACACCATTCCCCACTACGCTTTTTTTAACATAGGCAGGGTGAATCGGCCTGTCAAGTACAATCATAAGCCCTTTGCTATCCAGAGCTTGGAGCAATTCCTGCACTAGCCAACCTGTCTTCGGGCCGCCGCCGCTAACTCCAGGAAATACTGCTCGGAGTCGCGGTCGTTCTTCTCCCGCGCTTTGCTTAGCCCTTGCTCCGCAAAGCGCAGCGCCACCGTGCCTTGTTTGGCGGTCAGCATCGCCTCCGCGGCACTGCCACGATAGCGAAGTTCCCCCGGCGCCCGTTCAATGAGGCGCTCAAACAAGTCGCGCGCGGCATCCGTCTCGCCTTGCTTCGTCAGGATCTGGCCACGACGCAATTCATAATCGTTGCGCCGCCGACCCTCGTTGTTCTCGCAATCCGCCTTCTCGCCGGCGTTCACGTGATCCAGCGCCGTTCGCATGTCGCCCGCGCTCAGGGCTTGCTGCACCAGGTAGGCGTAAACGGCATACTGATCCGGCCGCTCCGGCCGCGGCGGACGGGCCACCAGCGCCTCGGCAAAACGACCCGCCAGCTCCCGTGCGTCCAGCTTGTGCGCGGTTTGGTAGGCATGTTCCAGTTGCTCGTCCGACAGCCCCTCGATGGCAAGAGCCGCCAACTCGGCGGCATTCAGGGCGCTGATGTCTTGGGGCGCCGCCCCAGCCGGCGCCGGCGATTCCGCCGGGCTCGCGATCAGTCCCAGCTTGCGGCGCAAACGGTCGAAATCATACGTCTGAACGGCCCCCCCGGCGCAGTCTTGGAGGAATTGCACCACTCCCCGTACCTTTTTGCGCAGGTCGGTGTGACCGGCCGCGTCGATCGGCGGCAGCCGATTTAACGACTGCAACGGACGATGAAGCCAAGTCTCCTCAAAATAGCGCTCTACATGGTCTCGAATGCGGTGCTCGATCTCGCTCTCCTCCCCGGGAGCCGTCGGAAACGCGAGCGCCTCAGCCAGGACATCGGCAAAATTGGCTGGGCCACGCTTTTGTTCCAGTTCCCCCAACCCGGCCCCCGCGCGCTGGAGGATCTCCTGACGCACGCGTTGGAGGCTGTCCACATTCGTGGTCCACAAGCGGACCACGTCGCCGATCACGAGCAGATAGGCCCCCAATTTGGCGAGTGGGGCGGGCGCGCTCGTCAGAGTAGAAACCGGCTCCAGGACGAGACCGGTCAGGACGCCCTCTTCCTGGCGGACTTGCACGCCAATCAGGCGGCGCTCCTCTTCCCATTGCTGGAGAAAACGGATGACCACCTGCGGCTGCTGCATGCGGAACAGCACATAATGCTCGACATAATCCGCCTGCTCCTCCATCCCCTGGCCGAAGCGCAGCACCTCCGCCATGGTCCAGGTGGCCGCGGCACGCTCCTCGTCGGGATCCCGCGCCACGGAGCGGTCCAAGGCCTCCAGCGCCGTCCGGTGGTCGCCGAGCCAGGCGCGCACCAAACCCAAGTTGTACCAGGCCGCTCCATCCTCGGGGTTGTCCTGCGTGAGCTGCTCGAAGGCGCGGGCGGCATCGGTCAACCTGCCCGTGGAGGCTCCGCTAAGGGCCCGCTCCCACGCTGCGCGGCGTGCGGCCGGTGCCCCAGTAGGCGGACTCTGGAACGTGTATTCGCGCCGAGCTGACGCCGGCAGGCGCGAATGCTCCCCGAAAATCTCGTCGAAGTTCTTCTGCAATTCCTCATTCGGCTCGGCATGCAGGCAAATGCGCATCGCCGCGCGCGCTGCCAACGGCCGATTCAGCTTCAGCTCGCACTCTGCGATATGAATGTACACCTGAGCGAGAAACCCGCGTGCCTCGGGGTCATACAACTCGGCTGCCTTGCGGAACAGGAGTAGCGCGCCGGCGAGCTCGCCCTCCTGCTGGCGAAAAAGTCCCCGAAGCAGATAGCCAAAGGGATAGCTCGCGTTGATCGCGAAAGCCTTGTCCAGCGCCTGCTCGGCCTCCTCAACGCGGTCATTCTGGTAGAGAAGCTGAGCCTTGCGGCCCCAGACTTCGGGGTTGGACGGGTGCTCGGCCAAGAGCTCGTCCATCGTCCGCAAGGCCGTCTCATGCTGGCCATCGGCATCCTGACGCAGCGCTTTGTTCAACTGTACGTAGATCGGTTGGCAGCACCATTTGAACTTCTTGCCGCTGCCGCACGGACAGGGGGAGTAGGCGTCGAGAGCCATGCCGTCCTTCTTCTTTTGCACGGACACCGGTACATTGATGGATCAAGGAGAGCGGCTGAGAGATGATTGGTCCACGATCATCCCTCTTCCTTCCTCCTTCATCCTTTTTAGGAGAAGCCGCATGCGATATCAAGCCACGGTGCGCGACCAACGCTTCACCTTTGCCGACTTGCGCGAGCTGCTCGCCAAGTCCAATGAGGAGAAATCCGGCGATCACCTGGCAGGGCTGGCGGCGCGGACCGAGCGCGAGCGTGTCGCCGCCAAGCGGGCGCTCGCGGAGGTGCGGCTTGGCGAGATCGTGGATCAGCCGATCATCGACCCCGACCACGACGCGGTGACGCGCCTCATTCTTGAAACCTTGGATAACGAGGCGCTTCGTCCCCTGCGATCCTGGACCGTGGGCGAGTTCCGGGAATTCCTGCTGGAAGATGACGTGGCGGAGGAGGAGATCGGCCGACTACGCTGGGCGATCACACCCGAGGTCGCCGCCGCGGTGGCCAAGCTGATGAGCAATAAGGATCTCATCCTGGCGGCGAGCAAGCTTCGGCAGGTTACGCGGTGTCGCAACACCCAGGGCCAGCGCGGCGTCCTCGGCATCCGCCTTCAGCCGAATCACCCGGCCGATGATGTCGGCGGCATTCTCCTGGCCACGGTGGACGGTTTGCTCTTTGGCTGCGGCGATGCTGTCATTGGGGTTAATCCCGCAACCGACGCCATCGAAACGGTAACCGCCATCTTGCGCGGGCTCGATCGCTTGATTGAGGCCTACGCGATTCCCACGCAGGCGTGCTGTTTGGCCCACGCCAGCACCCAGCTCGCCTGCCTGGAACGCGGCGCACCGGTCGACTTGCTATTTCAGTCCGTGGCGGGGACCGAAGCAGCCAATGCCAGCTTCGGCATCAGCCTGGCCCTGCT
>JBGQLF010001162.1:0-3975 GCA_041499985.1 Gemmataceae bacterium | reverse complement strand
CGTCGCGGAGTTCGTCAGCCCGCTTCAGCTCGGCGTGCAGCCAGGCGCGAGCGTAAGCCCAGTAGCGATCAGCCGTTGTCGATGAGATGCCGAGCGCCTCGGCTGCCTGAGGAATTGACAGCCCGGCGAAATAGCGCAGCTTGACCAGGTCGGCCTTGAGCTTGTCGAGCTTCTCGAAGCGCTCCAAGGCTTCGTTCACAGCCAGAATGTCGAGGAACGGCTCGGGAGCAACGATCTCGACGTGCTCCAACGCATGCCGCTGCAGCGCGCCGCCATGCCGCTGGCTTTGCTTGCGACGCGCCTGGTCGATGAGAATCCGCCGCATGGCCTCTGCAGCGGCAGCAAAGAAATGGCCGCGGCTATCCCACTGCTGGACCTGCTTCACGTCAACGAGCCGCAGATAAGCCTCGTGCACCAGCGCCGTGGCTTGGATTGTCTGGCCGGGATTCTCATGAGCCATCTTTTGAGCGGCCAGACGCCGGAGTTCGTCATAGACCAGCGGCAGGAGCTGCTCGGCGGCGGCCTGATCGCCCTGTTCGATCGCGGAGAGAATGCGCGTGACGTCGCTCATCGGTGGCTCCCGCCTGAGGAACACTCGATTGCAGGAGATTCTAACACGTCGCCAACCGAGATGCGAGCGCTCGTCGGGTCGTTTGATCGGCATACTTCCGGAGCAACCCTTCACTCAAATAATCGGCTCCCTTGGCGGGCCCCTGGCCTGCGATGCTGATCTCTTGGCTGTGCTGACTTGTCGGGTTGGTGGACGGCTACCGAAGCTGCCGGCGACCGAGAAAGGGGCAGCGGCCCCTTATTTGGCTTCGATCCGGCAAAAACGCAGCCAGGGAATGGACCACTACCAGGTGCTGTCAAAAAGGTCCGCGTCCCCTTATTTTGCCCCTTATTTGGCCTTATTTGACTTATTTGGCTTCATCGGGGCCTGACGACGATGCCGTAACCGGCCAGCAGTCTGGCGTGCGCGTCGATCCCACAGTAAAATCGATTGGTCTGAGTGTAGAGACGCATCATCGATTTCTTGGAGTGGAGGATATCGGGTTGTGCTATCGATTTCGTCTGCTGATGCCTATCGCCTTTCTTGTTGGCACGGGATGCTTCAGCGCCACCGATACCCCTGCCATTGCACCCGGCGAGGTTGGCCTTGTCGAGAAGGCCGAGTTGGCGATCGAATTGCAGGCGGACACACCGGTAATCCGGCGCGGGGAGATCCCCCGGTTGACCGCGCACTTGGTCAACCGAGGCGCGCAGCCGATGAAGGTCGTCCTGCCTGGTGACGGCAGTTCGTGTGGCTGGCGGACCCCGGTCATTCGCTGGGCCCCGCCCATGCAGGTCGATGGGCGGTGCGGCAACATCAACGCGCTGAAAGCGGCGGAGGTCATCACCGTGGGGCCTGGTGAGCGCGTTGAACTGCGCTGGCTGGGCTGGCCCACCCTGGCGACGGTGGGGACGCAGCAGGTTTCCCTAGAGATAGAGCACCTCCCCGATCTGCAGTGGGCCGGCCGGCCCCTGGGCGAGCATGACCCTGAAGCGATGGCGAAGATTCGGCAGAGTAAGTGATTCAAGGCCGTAAGCAACGTGGTCGAAGTGGATGTGCGGGAGTGAAACGCCGAACCAGCCGCTGCACCTGACCGGGGCCGCATGCCGGCTTTTCCTGACGTGTAGCTCACCGAGCGGCCTCAGCGGGTGAGTTGGATCGTTCGACCGCTTATGTCAGTACCGGAAGCATTCGTCTGGTCGCCACATTTGGCTGTTGCCCTGGGTGGTCTCGCGGGCCTCGGGGCTCGGCGCTCGTGGCGGATCGCCTGCGTGTCTGTCGGGCTGGCGCTGTTGGTCCAGTCGCTCGCTTGGCCGATCCTGTTCGTCGCCGCAGAAATTGCAGAGAAGGGGTGGGGCAAGGATTGGCAAATCGTCTTAGGCGTCGGGTTCCTGCGGGGCTTGCTGCTCGCGTTCCCGTATACTGTCATCGGGGCCGTCGGGGGCGGCGTTCTGGCGGGATTGGTGCGCTGCCAAAGGAGTCGGAGCCGGGCCGAACGAGGCACTTCACCTGACCGGGACCGCATATAGGCTTTTATTGGTTCAACGTCTTACCAGCGGCCAAGGCAGGTAAGCTTGGCCGTTCCACGTTTTATCAAGGGTTATCTACATCATGGCTGAACCGACCAAGAAACATAACCCGCTAAACGCCATTGCTGGTCTCATCGGAGCCGCTGGAGGCCTGGCGCTGAGCCAATACTCCGGCGCCGCAACCGAGGCGATGCGCCGGATTCTCGTGGAGCGAGCCCGTCACCGGCGCAGCCTCAAGGCCGGCGGCGACCGCCGCCGTCAGGAGTTGCCCGACATCGAGGTAGACGTGGCCGGGCAGCACCTGGATCTGTTGGCCTTTCACGGTGCCCTGGCCAAGCTCGAGAACCAGGACAAACGCCGGGCGGAGTTGGTCAACCTGCGCTTCTTCGCCGGGCTGACCATCGCGGAGGCGGCCCAGGTGCTCGGCATTTCCCCTTCGACGGCCGACAACGATTGGGCCTAGGCGAGCTCGTGGCTCCGCCTGGAAATCGAAGGAGGCAAGGAGTCGGGAGGATGAAGGATGAAAAGAAGACACGCGCTGGCGCTTTTTCATCCCTCATCCTTCATCCTTCCAAGGGGGTTGTCATGACTACACCGAAGCCGGATGAAGCTGCTCTCTTCAACGCCGCCCGGCAGATCGAGTCGCCAGCGGCTCGACGCCAGTATCTCCACGAGGCGTGCGGCGACGACCGCGAGCTGCAAGGGCGCGTGGAGGCCCTGCTCCGCGTCCATGACGAAGACCCAACCTTTCTTGGCTCTCCGACCGATGATTTGCGTGTACTCCTCGGCGATGCGGCCGGCGAGGATCCCGGCACGCAGGTCGGCCCGTACAAGCTGTTGCAGAAGCTCGGCGAAGGCGGTATGGGAACTGTCTTCCTGGCCGAACAGACTCAGCCGGTGCAACGCCAGGTTGCTGTCAAGGTCATCCGGCCTGGGATGGATTCGCACCAGGTCCTGGCTCGGTTCGAGGCCGAACGGCAAGCGTTGGCGCTCATGGACCACCCGCATATCGCCAAGATCCTGGATGCCGGAACGACACCGACCAGTCGGCCCTACTTTGTCATGGAACTGATCCGCGGTGTGCCGATCACCCAGTATTGCGACGAGCAGCGTCTGTCTCTTCGTGAGCGGCTCCAGATCTTTGTGCCGGTCTGCCAGGGGGTGCAGCATGCGCACCAGAAGGGCGTCATCCACCGCGATTTGAAACCTTCCAACGTGCTCATCGCGCTGTACGACGGCCAGGCCGTGCCCAAGATCATCGATTTCGGGATTGCCAAGGCAACCGGCAGCAAGCTGACCGAGCGGACTTTGTTCACCCACGTCGGCGCCGTGGTCGGCACGCTGGAGTACATGAGTCCCGAGCAGGCGGAGCCGGGCCAACTCGACATCGATACCCGCAGCGACATTTATTCGCTCGGGGTGCTGCTCTATGAACTGCTGACGGGCACAACGCCGCTGCAACCGGAGCTGACTCGGGAAGCGGCTCTGTTGGACCTGCTGCGGAAGGTCCGCGAAGAAGAGCCGACCAAGCCCAGCACGCGCCTGGACACGACGGAGGAGCTGTCCGCGATTGCGGCGAATCGTGGAGTCGAGCCGAAGAAGCTCCGTGGGCTCGTGCAGGGCGATCTCGATTGGATCGTGATGAAGTGTCTGGAGAAGGACCGGACGCGGCGCTATGAGACGGCAAACGCCCTGGCGCGGGACCTCGAGCGTTACTTGAACGAGGAGCCGGTGGAAGCTTGTCCGCCGTCGCCGAGCTACCGGCTGCGCAAGTTCGCGCGCAAGAACCGGAAAGTGCTCTTGGGAGCCGGGGCCTTCGTGTTGCTCTTGACGGCTGGCATCGTGGTGAGCACCTGGCAAGCCGTGCGGGCCACGGCGGCGGAGCAGCAGGCCCTG
>JBGQLF010001161.1:0-3980 GCA_041499985.1 Gemmataceae bacterium | reverse complement strand
GAGGGTGTGACAAGGTGACAAGGTGACAGGGTGACAGGGTGACAGGGTGACGAGCAAACAGAAGACGGCCTGTCACCTTGTCACCTTGTCACCTTGTCACCTTGTCACCTTGTCTCCTTTCAGGAGATGGTGTCGATGAGGAATGTCATGCTGCTCGGTCTGGTCCTGCTGCTCTCCGGTTGTGTCCGAAGCGAGGATCTCTATGAGGGCAAACCGGCCAGTTCGTGGCTCGAAAGACTGAAACATCCCGATGCCAGCGCCCGCTGGCGGGCGGCCCTCGCCCTGGGCCAAATCGGCCACACCGCGCCCAAGCGAACGATCGCCGCCCTCACGCGAGCTTTGACGGATGACGACTCGGTCGTGCGCTGGGCGGCGGCCACTTCCCTGAGCAGTTTCGGCCCGGATGCCAAGAACGCCGTTCCGCTTTTGAGCGCGATGACGCTCACGGACGAAAACCCGGCCGGGCGCGCGGCGGCCGCCGAAGCGGTCAAGAGCATTGAGGCGAACAAGGCTTCCGAGGCCACGGCACCTTGACGGGGGCGCGGGACCAGTTTCCAAGGTCCGGCCAAGCGCACGAAACGGTGGCAGGACCGTGGTCGCCCTGCTAGAATGGGCAGCCAATCTGATCGTGCCTTCAGGGACCCGAAAAAGGTGAGCTGGCCCCGGAGCAGGGCGCCGGTTCACTGCATCCGAGCAGAGTATGGATCCGTTGCACAGCGATGCGTTATCAACCAGCAAAGGACCACCCGCCGCCTTGCTGGTACTGGTCGGGTTGCTCGTACTGGTAGGTCTCGGCTACGGGATCTGGCGGCTCCAGCAGCCCCCGGTGCCGGAGACGGTGCCGGAATTGGCGCCGACGGCAGTCAAACAGGTCCGGCGCTGTGGCTTCGAGCGCTTCGGCCTGTATTGGGGCGAGGTGCCGGCCGCCATGCGGCAACCATTCGCCCCCACCGGCGAGTACAGCAACATCGAGCCGGAGGATTATGTCGGCGTCCAGAAATGCGCCAGCTGCCATGCCACACAATACAAGGCCTGGTCCGCGCACTCGCACCGCTGGATGAACTCCCGCGCAACACCGGACCGCGTCGTCGGCGACTTCAGTGGCCGGGTCCGCTTCCCCTATCTCGGTGGCGAGGGACGCTTCTGGCGCGACGGGGACACGTTTTCCATGGCGGCCGAGCGGGGCTCCGTTCGCCGCGTCTTCCGCATCGAACGCACCATCGGCTCGCGTTACTTCCAGTACTACGTCGGCGTCCAGACCGAGGGGCCGGAACCGTCCGACGACCCGCGCTATCGCGAGCCGCACGTCTTGCCCTTTGGCTACTGGATGACCAAGCAGCAATGGGTGCCCACGGTCCATATCCGCGAAGAGCGCGCCGATGATGAGGACAATCCCAGGCACAATCCCTACGACGATTTCTACTTTCGCAACTACGACGATCACTGTGCGCGCTGCCACACCACCCTGCCGATCGGCGATTGGCTGATCCGTGACCCCAACGACGCCGGCCATTACAGCCCCTATGTCTTCAACCTGGACCTGACCGGCTACCTCAAACGTCAGCCCCGGCCTGGGATCCCGGCCAAGGCGCCCGATGAGTTTTCCAATGCCGAGCTCAACGAACTGATCGTGAGCATGATGAACAATCGCCCGGCCGCCCGCATCCTGCACCTGGGGATCGTCTGTGAGGCGTGCCACAACGGGGGCAAACGGCACGCCACCGACCCCGAGCATGAATTGCCCCACTTTTTTCCCACCAGCCCACTAATTTACGCCCGCTTGCCCAGTGAGAAGCCGCACGGCCGAACCGGCGCTAATGTCAATTGGATTTGCGGCCGTTGCCACATCGGGCCCCGTCCGGAGTTTCCCGGCGGCATGTCCACCTGGAACTCCGCCGAGTACAGCGATGCTCTCAAGGGCGGCTGCTACAAGCAGCTGCGCTGCATCGACTGTCACGAACCGCACACGACCATCGGCCAGGCGTGGCGCCACTCCGCCGACGAGGATGATGGCCTGTGCCTGAAGTGCCATGCGCCCTATCGCGAGGCCAAGGCTCGCCGGGAGCACACGCACCATGCTCCCGGCAGCGCGGGCGATCGCTGCATGAATTGCCACATGCCGCGCATCAACGAAGGCCTGGATGTCGTGGTGCGTACGCATACCATCTGCTCGCCCACCAAGACCGCTCCCATCGAAAAGAACGGGCCCAATGCATGCAATTTGTGCCATTTGGGCCAGTCCATCAACTGGACCGTGGGCTACTTGCGTGACTGGTACGGCAAGCGCTATAATGAAGACGAAATCAATCGCCATTACGCCGATCGCGAAGAGCCAGTGGGACAGCTCTGGCTGCGGCACCCGTTCCGGGCCACCCGCTTGGTGGCGGCCTTCGCCTACGGCCGGCAGAAGGCGCCGGAGATTCTCCCGCGGCTCCTGGAGATCCTCGACGACGCGTTCCTGCTCAATCGGCAATTCGGCCAGCTGGCGGTCGAGGAGGTGAGCGGCCGAGATTTGCAAGCTCTGGGCTATAACTTCACGCTGTCGCCAGAAGAGCGCGCGGTGGTGCTGCCCAAAGTACGAGCAGCGCTGGCTCCCGAGAAACGCTGAGCGAGTCTAAAAAAGCCAACCCAGCGCTTCCCTCCCGGGTTGTGGAACGCGTCCGCAGGCAGTACATTGGCTTGCTCAACCCACGTCCGTGCACGGGAGGTGATTCATGAAAAGGCGTCCGGTTGTCTGGCTTGGGGTCGTGCTCGTTCTGGCGGGAGGCCTTTTCGCCTTCGTTCCTACTTGTCGCTATCTGGTCCTCGGCTGGCTCTCCCGGGAGCCCTTCTATGAGGGTAGGCCCGCCAGCTATTGGATCTATGCTCTTCAAAGCGGGGACGATGGGGCACGCGAACACGCTGCCCACGCGCTCGGCAAACTCGGCTCAGAACCCCCGGGTGGAGTGGTCCCCAAGCTCAGGGAGGCGCTGAAGGACACGGACTTTGTGGTTCGCAAGAACGCGGCCCTTGCTTTGGGGGAGATCGGTCCGGAGGCCAAGCCTGCGGCTGCGGAACTCACCGTGGCGCTGAAGGACGAGAACCCGGTCGTCCGTAGGGCTGCCGCCCGGGCGCTGGGGAATATTGGCTCCGAGACCAAAGAGACGTTCCAAGCACTCCTCCGGGCGCGGAAAGATGGCGATGTGCATACCCGTATCCAGGCCATCATGGCCCTAGGTCAATTCGGCTCCGAGCCCGAGACCATTCCGATCCTGATCGAGCTCCTCAAAGAGCCAGGGGGACGAGATTCCAGTCCCGCCGGTGCCGCCGAGACCGCTCTCCTCGGGGTGGGACCGGCGGCGGTTCCGGCTTTGGTCGGGGTACTCAGCAACAAGAATACGGCTGTCTGCCTAGGGGTCCTCCGGGTCCTGGGCGGCTTGGGCACCCCAGCCAAGGCAGCCGTTCCCGGAATCACCGCATTGCTACAGGATCCCAACCAAGAGGTTCGTCTCATGGCGGCTGAGACCCTCTGGAAAGTGGACCGACAAGCGCAGGCGACGGTCCCCGTGCTCATCGAGGCGCTGCAAAACCAGAAAAGTTGGGCCATTCGCGGCGGCGCGGCCTTTGCCCTGGGCCAAATGGGGCCACAGGCCAAGGAAGCGGTCCCGGCTCTCACCGAGGCGCTCAAGGATCAGTATGAAGATATCCGCCGCTTGGTCGTGGATGCCCTGGCTCAAATTGGTCCGGACGCCTCGGCGGCCGTCCCAGCCTTGCGGGCAGCGGCCCAGAAGGATGAAGAAGCTCAAGTCCGCTTGAAAGCGTCTGCGGCCTTGAAGAGAATCCTCGGCGAGAGGGCGACCGAGACCGGTCAACCTTGACCGCGGGAGGAAGCAGGAGTGCGCCGATGGAGTCACTTCCCTCCGCCGCTCGGCAGCCAACAGCCCCACAACAGTCCCAGTGGCGGTGGCTGCTCGGCAGTCTCGTTGCCGTGCTCGGGCTGG